>JBAZQN010000001.1 GCA_041645165.1 Patescibacteria group bacterium
CCGGCGCTCCCGCGCCGTTCGATCCCGATGGGATGATGGTAACATACGAGCATGGTGTTATTTAATCGTATGCTTCCATGATCTCACCGGAAGACCTAATTGTCAACCTAATTGGAAATACTCAATAATTCACAGGAAGCGATGACTACGTGAGAAGCCACCGGAAGTACCCCGCATAAGGATGCGGTGAGTTAAAAAAGCCTGCCGAGAAGCTTTCTCGACACGTTCACATTTCTCTGGAAGCAGACAACGTGGGTTAAACCAGCTGGGTAGATGGGAGAGAAGTGTGAGCTGTCGGACATGTCTTTTCGACAGGCTCTTTATTTTTAAAAAAATTTTTCCAAACACCCCTCGCCTAGCCCGCATGCCATAGTGGCCTCCTCGGAGGCTTGTATATCGGATGCTAAATAGTACGCACTCACTTGACCCCCTCTCGCTCCCCCTTCTAAAGGGGGAGATAATTGTCAAAGGGGTAAATCGGTGATATACTCGAAACATGAAAGATACCTATCTCTATCCCATCATCATTGAATCCTGCGAGGAAGGAGGATTTTTTACCTCGTGTCCCGTAGTGCAGGGCGCGCATGCGGAAGGAGAAACATACGCGGAGACCGTTGAAAATTTGGAGAGCGTGATGAAACACATTTTTCAGCTGGTACCGCATTTCTCTGTACACACCTATAGCAGATAACGTCAGTTTTTTAATAACGTCATTCCAGACTTGATCTGGAATCCAGAAAAATAAACAAACAAATAAATCGATTTTCCTTTTGGTTTCTGGATTCCCGCTGGAGCCTGCCCCGTACCACGATACGGGGCGGGAATGACAATGAGGCGTTAAAGAATTTTTATTACTTACTATATCATGACCTTTCAAAACTTGCCCGCGAACGCGGGTTTGTGTTTTGGTGCGCAGGCAAAGGGAGCCATGAAGTATGGGTGCGGCAGTCCGATAATCGGCGCACGGTCATCCCAAATCACGGCAGCACGCCGCTCAAACGAAAAACCGTCAAGAGCGTGCTTGATGATCTGGAAATAGATCTACAGACATTTATGGATTAATAAGTATGGTGCTTCACGGTGCCAAAGTGATATTGCGGCCAGTGGTGATGGCGGATGCGGAGCGGTATGCGCGCTGGCTTTCTGATCCTGCGGTGCATCAGTTTATCATGCGCAGGCGCGTCACGCTTAGGGAAGAGCGGCAGTGGATCCGGAATATCCCTTTGAGGAAGAATGACCGCATCTTTGCCATAGACACGCTGGAAGGAGTGCATATTGGTACCGTGGATTTGCACGTAATCAACCAGATGGATCGCTGTGCGGTCTTGGGCATATTCATCGGCGATAAGCGTTATTGGAACCAGGGCTATGGCACGGATGCGATGCGGACGATCCTGCGCTACGGGTTCCAGAAATTGAAGCTACATCGCATCGAGCTTGGGGTCTATGCGTATAATCCGCGGGCGATACGCGTGTACGAAAAGTTGGGATTCACGCACGAGGGCAGGCAGAGGCGCGCCATTCGCTGGCGCAATAATTATTACGATCGTTTGATTATGGGGATTTTGAGGGAAGAGTGGCTGAAGCGCGAATAAGGGCGCCAGAAAAAATAACTTGTAGGATCGTTTTGATGCGTAATGCCATTATTTCAGGCAATGCAGTTAATCAAAGTGTGAAGTTATTTTTGCAGGGCGCCTAAGGATGAGGTGCGAGTAGGATAGAACGAGCGAATCAAGCAACCATTATAATGCGAAAACCCTGTGGCTTATGCTCAACAGGGCTTTTTATAAGTGTCTCATGTGAGACCTCCTTTCAAAAACGAAATCAGAGTACGCGACTATCTCGCGCCCGGCCAATCCGGGAATTATATAGAATTAATTTTCATCCCATTTTTCCCTGTTGGGCCGCTGGGATTTTTGACCACCCATCTCTTTCAGAACTTTAGAGATGTTATATGCTGAAGATTTTTTTTCAGCTGAAGCTGGATGGTCATCAAAGCTTTTTGGAAGTCCCTGCTTTGGTCGCCGGGACTCCTGGTCATCATACACCATCGGTCTCACCTCCTTTCTATTTGGGATTCTGAAGTCTATTTTTCAAACAAGTGTATTCCTTGTATACTAATGTTGTCAAGGCGATGCACTTATCTGTTTGCGGCAAACAAGCAGTGAGGAATAGTGATAATCATAGGGACCTATTAAAATATGGGATAGGATAGATAGGTCGAATAATAAGACTAATAAGTCTGATAAATTTGATTGTTTATAACTTATGTGGCTCCTGTTTGCATTTTTGTCTGCGGTGACGGCCGCCGCAGTGGCAATTTTTGGGAAACTGGGTTTGAAAAACCTTGATTCCACGCTCGCGACCACGATCCGTTCCATGGTCATGGCGCTCTTCCTGCTTTTAGTGAGTTTCAGTTTGGGCAAATGGCGGCAGTTTTCCGCCGGAAGCATCGCAGGCAAAGATTGGCTCTTAATTGTATTATCAGGCGTGGCCGGTGCGCTGTCGTGGCTGTTCTACTTTTTCGCGCTAAAAAGCGGCGACGCCTCCAAGGTCGTGGCGATTGACCGGTTAAGCATCCTGTTCGTGATCGTATTTGCCGTGATTTTCCTGGGGGAAACCCTTGGCTGGAAACAAGCGCTCGGGGCGATTCTCATGGCGGCCGGGGCGATTTTGATAACGATGCGGTAGGGGTGGACAATTGAACGGTGTCGTGATATGTTTTAATAGTCCTTATTAAGCTAACTTATAAATATATGGCACAAATTATTGGAGCAAGAGAAGGAGCGGGTGATGCAATGAGGAATATGGGAGGTTCAATGTTTGCACGGGATAATACAACTCCAAAAGGTGAAATTAAAAATTATCAGTTGATTTTACAAAGGTTACAAGGAAGGTTGAATGACCAAGATGCAGCGGTTGTAAAGAGTGATTTTGATGCACAAGTGAAAGCGAAAGCGGATATGTCAGATCAGGCAAAGGTTGAGTTGATTCAAGGCTTATTAGTACAGCACAATGTCCCAGAGATAAAGGAAGAGGTCAAAGAGGCGGCATGAACAAAAATTTGAAAAATGAAAAGCGCGGATTCCCGCGCTTTTTTCGTGGCTGAGCCGTTAGTTAGAAGTCAGCGTTTTCCAAAAAGAGCCAAATGAAACCGCCCCTCAATGTCCCCTCCTTAGTAAGGAGGGGATGGGGAGGTCTCCTTTGGGGAAATGTGAATAGGTTACAGCTGTTATCATGGTCGTTTTTTGAAGAATATGATAAAATATCTCCGCTTACTCACTAACCTTATCCCCTATGGAGTACTTTAAATCCCCCAAATTCGCGCTTTCTGTATTGGGAATAGCCGCCGTCACCGCGATCGTCATCATGGCCTTGGTGCAAAAGCCCTTCTCTAATCCTCCTCAGCAATTTAATGTCTCGGGCGAGGGCAAAGTGGAGGTAGCACCTGATATTGCGCTGGTGCGCGTGGGCGTGGCAACCACGCCGAAAGCATCGGCGGGGGAAGCAGTAAAAGAAAATACGTTCATCATGAACCGCGTCATGAAGGTGGTATCTGACGCGGGCATTGCGCGCGAAGACATAAAGACCATGAATTATACTCTGAATCCCCAGTATGAATTTCCCGACGGGAAGCAGAGATTATTGGGGTACGTGGTGTCGCAGGACGTACAATTGAAGATTCGCGATCTCACGAAGGTCGGCGATATCATCGGCGCGGCGACGTCGGCGGGCGCTAATCAGGTGAATGACATCCAGTTCACACTCGAGAATCCGGAAAGCGCGAAGGCAGACGCGCGCGCCAAGGCGATCGAAGCAGCAAAATTAAAAGCAGCCGTGATTGCGGATGCCGCAGGGTTGGATTTGAAAAAATTAATAAACTTCTACGAAGTGGAGTCTCCCATTCCCACGCCGTACTATGACGGCAAGGGCGGCGGCGGCACGGATATGTCGGTGCCGGTGTCGCAGGGGATGTACGAGGTGGTGGTGCAGGTGAATTTGGTTTATGAGGTCAGATAATGATACGAACAGTTTGCAAGAAGAGGCTTTTTGTTTCTATTAAGTATTCATCATCGTTTTTCCTTTACTCAGGAATACACAATTTTTTTGCGGACGCGACCTAGCAGCTTGATACGCCTAAATCCTCGAAAAATTGGTATTCCTTCGCTCTAAATTCATGATTAATTCACCTGCGAGTGGGAGAGAAGGGAAAGGATACCCATTTAACAATTTAGCAATTTAACCATTTTCATTATGTCTTCATTACAAAAATTTATACTTTCATTAATAGGCGTGTTGGTGGTGGGCGGGGTGCTCGTGGTGGGCGCGGCGAGGATGGGGAAAGGGCCGTCGCGCATTGAGGTGTCTACGGCAGAACCGCAGGACCACTTTTCCATATCCGCGGAGGGCAAGGTGAGCGCAAAGCCGGACATTGCGGTGATGACTTTCGGCGTGGTGACGGAGAAACCCACGGTCGCGCAAGCCACCAAAGAGAATACCGACAAAATGAATGCAGTTATTAAGTCGGTAAAAGCGAATAGGGTAGCGGAGAAGGATATCAAGACTTCGCAGTACCAGCTCAATCCCGTGTACGAATACCCGCCCAACGGCAGGCCTTATATCCGCGGCTACTCCTTAAACCAGCAGATTGAGGTGAAGGTGCGCGATTTTGACACGATCGGCGATGTCATCGCGGCGGCGACCGGCGCAGGCGCCAATGAAGTGGGTTCGCTCCAATTTACCATTGATGAGCCTGATGCGTTAAAAACACAAGCGCGCAACGAAGCGATTGGAAAGGCGCGGGACAAGGCGCGCCAGATTGCGGACGAAGCAGGATTGAAGCTCGGGCGGCTTATTAATGTGAGCGAGTCAGGTGGTTATACGCCGCCGGTGCCGATGTACGACCGCGCGTACATGCTGGAAGCGAAATCAGTTGGCTCTGTGGCGCCGGAAATTCAAGCAGGGGAGCAGGAGATTACGGTGACGGTGACGTTGGTGTACGAAGTGGAGTAAGTGCGAGGCATGTCTGTATAAAAAGACGCGGTTGTCCCGCCCTGCGAGCGGGACACCGCTCGGCTCTCGGGTTCGCTCCTCCGACGTGGCGTCGGAGACCGTGCCCGCTCACCCTCCGAGACGCTTTTTATTGCAGCCACTCCTCGCTTGGGGGGATATAGGAAATCGGTTTCGTGACGGTCTGGAAAAGACATTACTTCGTATACTAAAAAGTAGGGGGAGAGAAGGTAGGTAACCATTTAGCAATTTAATGTAAAGGTCCATTGTAAAATAATTATTCTCATTATGTATGAATACCTTAAGTTATAAAGTTACCGGTTGGACCGTGTCAGTGTTTTCAGTGTTGAGCTATGCCTTATGTTTCCTCTGGGCGTATACGCTGGCGGGCGATTTGAGAGAAATGCATGTGAATTGGCTGCGGATGGCGTATTTGAAATTTGCCGGACTTGATGTGATGAGTTTTTTGTCAGGACTTGTGCAGACGTTTGTGTGGGCATGGATTGCGGTGATCGCGTTTGTCTGGTTGTGGAACAGGTTTTACCATAAGTTCGAGAAGACGGGGACAGCATAGGAGAGGCGCTCGGAGTGTTTGCATAAAAAGACGCGGTTGTCCCGCCCTGCGAGCGGGACACCGCTCGGCTCTCGGGTTCGCTCTCCCGCTTCGCGGGATCCGTGCCCGCTCACCCTCCGAGACGCTTTTTATTGCACCCACTCCTCGCTTGAGGTTAAGAGTTGAAGCTGCGAGGGTGTTCACGAACGCACATCCTCGCTTGGGAAAATTAGGAAGATCCATACCCGCGGAATCTCCGAGACACTTTCCTTCACAGGCAATCCTCACTTGGGGGGAGTAAAGAGTTGCGAGGGTGTTCACGAACGCACATCCTCGCTTGTGGGGAGGAGGTTTTGTATTATAAAAACCGCCTGTGGAGGGCGGTTTTCATTATGATTTAATCAGAAACTATGATTGCGGATCCTTTTCATTCTGTTCATCCTCCTTATTTTCTTTTGGCGTGTCTGGTTTGCTCTTCATCTCCTCCACCGTTTTCTTGATTTCATGGACGACGGTTTCCGCTTTCTCCTTCATCTCCGCGCCGACTCGCGTGAAATGCGCGCGATCAAGGTTTGCGTCTGCCGCACCTTCAAGGGGCACGATAATCCAGAGGATGAGATAAGCCAGCACACCGAATCCTTGGAAGAGCGCAAGGAGCACAAAGGCAAGGCGGACGATGGTTGGATCAATGTTGAAATATACTGCAAGCCCGGCGCACACGCCGGCGATCATTTTATTGTTACGAGAGCGGTATAGTTTTTTCATATAGTATTTTGCATTAATTAACGATTAGATTGTACTATAACGTGGTAAAATTGTCGAGGAAGGAATAGATAATAGAAGATTGTAATTATAATAAATTTGTGATAGGCTCATAGCATGAATAGAACTATTGTGAGTGAAACTACGGGTGCCATTGGCGCCACGGTGCTCCTGAAGGGATGGGTGCATGCGCGCCGGAATCTCGGAAAGATCGTATTTTTTGACGTGCGCGACCGGTCTGGCATCGTTCAGGCGGTGTGCGTGCCGAAAGAATTGGATCCCGCATCGGTGGACGCAGTGACCAAGATACGCCCGGAGTGGGTGGTGGAAATTGAAGGCGCGGTGCAGATGAGGCAGGAGAAGGACGTGAATCCGCTCATCCCCACCGGCAAGATAGAGGTCCTCGCAAAGCGCGTGGCGGTCCTCAATGAGGCGAAGACGCCACCGTTTGAAATCGACAAAGACACGAAAGGGATTTCCGAAGAGTTGCGCCTGAAGTACCGCTACCTTGATTTGCGCAGCGACCGGATGCGGCGGAACATGCTCATGCGCTCCAAGATGATGCACTATGTGCGGAGTTACTTGCGCGAGAGGGGATTTACCGAAATCCATACGCCCATGCTTTCCAAATCAACGCCGGAAGGAGCGCGCGACTATCTCGTGCCTTCGCGCAAATACCACGGCAAGTTTTTTGCGCTCCCGCAATCTCCCCAGCAATACAAGCAGATGCTCATGGTGGCGGGATTTGAGCGGTATTTCCAGATCGCGCCCTGTTTCCGCGACGAGGACGCGCGCGCGGACCGCAGTCCCGGAGAATTCTACCAAGTGGACATGGAGATGAGCTTCGTGACGCAGGACGAGATCCTTGCGCTCACCGAGCACATGTTCACCGCGATGGTGAAAGAGCTATGGCCTGAAAAACATTTCATGCAAGAGCCGTGGCCGCGGCTGAAGTACCAGGAGGTGATGGTGAAGTATGGCACGGACAAGCCTGATTTGCGCCGGAATAAAGAGGATATGAGTGAGCTCGCATTCGCATGGGTGCTTGATTTCCCTCTCTTCATGCGGCAGAGCAAAGAAGACTTCTTCTTCGGCGCAGGCAAGGTATGGGCGCCGTCCCATCATATGTTCACGGCACCCAAGGAAGAGGATGTGCCGCTTCTTGATACTGATCCCGGGAAGGCGAGGTCTTACCAGCATGATTTGGTCTTGAATGGGATTGAAGTGGGAGGCGGCAGCGTGCGGATTCACAGCGCCGCGCTCCAGGAGAAAATATTTGACCTCATCGGATTTACTGCGGAGGACAAGAAGAAATTCGAACATCTTTTGCGCGCGTTTGAGTTCGGGGTGCCGCCCCACGGCGGCATTGCGCCGGGGTTTGACCGTCTGCTTGCTATCCTGCAGGGAGAAAAATCAATCCGCGAGGTGATTGCGTTCCCCTTGACCGCCGATGCCCGCGATCCGCTCATGGATTCGCCGAGTGAAGTGACGAGCGAGCAGTTGGAAGAATTGGGGATTAAGGTGGTTGAGGAAGCTTGAATCTAGTGCCGTGACAATTAAGTTTTGCCACATGGCATGTATGAATTACCCAATATCCACGGGCATAAAACACACTGATGATATTCCATAATTAAATTGTCACGGTACTAGAATATAGAAGCTGGAATCTAGAAGTATGTGGGTGGGAATGCAAGAAAAAAAGTCGTTTGGAGTATTCAGAGGGAATATTGTATAATGAAGGCGTGTGATGCGCCTTTCTTTGTTGCAGAAATACATACTTCGCATGGTGTATGAGGGCCGTCTGAAGCGGTTCCCGAGGGATCGGTTTGTGCAATATTACGCGGAAGAACGCGGAACGTCACGCGTGGCAATAACGCGGAAACACGCGGAAGGCGATGATGCGGTGAATGCGATTACAAAGAGTATTGAGCGTTTAATTGACAAAGAGCTTATGGTGGGGTATGGCGTGCGCACGCCGCATAAGTGGTATATCCACGAGGTAAAGCTGACTGCGAAGGGAAAGAAAATTGCTAAGAGACTGAGGGGAGAACAACAAGTATTACCCTTAAAAACACCAAACACTAAGAAACAAACATCAAATAATACCCAATAACCAAGTAGCAATGATCAATATTGGTTATTGGATCTTGTATCTTGATTATTTATATTACTATGTCTATTCCAAAAAAACTCCTTAATTATTTACAGCAGAAAAAGGCGAAGTATGAGGTGGTCGAGCATAAGACCGTGTTTACCGCGTGGGACTTGGCGCAGACGCTGCATAAGAAGCCGAAAGAGATCATGAAGACCGTGGTGGTGAAGCTCAACGGTAAAGAGCCGGTGCTCGTCCTGCTCACCGCGGACCAGATGCTTGATAAGAAAAAATTCCTGAATGTAGTGAATGCATGGATCACGGCGCCGCGCGCACCGGAGGTCGCCGTGGCGCTAAGAGTTAAGCTCCATGGCAAAGCGCGCTCCCTTGTATTTGCTGAAGAGCGCTGGCTGCGCGAGAAAGTGCTGGGCAAGCCCGGCGCCACGCCGCCGTTTGGCGAAGTGGTGAAAATGCCGGTGTTCGCCGATCGGCAGGCCATGGCGTCCAAAATGCTGCTGCTTAATTCCGGAAGCTATGAAGCGTCGCTGCAAATGGCAAAGGAGCATTATGAAAAATTGCAGCCGGTGGTGAGGGGAAGATACGGTGTACTTCGTAAGCTCAAATAACAAAGTTCAAAGTTCAAATGAAGATCAAATAACAAAGTTTAAAAGAATGACAACCCTTCGACTTAGGCTCTCGGGTGACACGTCTTATTTGTCATGGTGAGCAATGTCATAGTGAGCCGAGTCGAACTACTGTCGAACCAAGGCATTTGTCCCGCTCCTTTATTCCTTATTCTCAAGGTAAGCGGGATCCCGTTGAGGCGGGAAATTTTGAGCTTTGAACTTTTATTTATGGCAGCGTTTGAAGGAAGCAAGGCAAACTTTACTATTAGTTTAGAGAAATTCGACGGTCCCTTGGACCTTCTCTTAAAATTGATAGAGCAGGATAAGCTCGCCATCACTGAGGTAGCGATTGCGCACGTGACGGAACAATACCTGAAGGTCATACGGGAGACGGAAGGAGGGATGCATCCTGAATTGCTGGCTGATTTTCTCGTGGTCGCGGCAAAGCTCCTTTTTTACAAGTCGCGCGCGCTGTTTCCCCAGTTAAACGTCGCAGAGGAAGAAGGGGAAAGTTTGGAATATCAATTAAGGCTCTATCAGAAATTCGTGGAGGCGTCCAAAGCGATTGAGAAACTTTTTCACCGGCGGCATTATGCGTTTGCGCGCGAGCGCCTCGGCGGGTTTGTCTCGCCGGAACACGGTGAAGGCGGGCAGACGGAAACCGTATTTGCGCCGCCATCGCATTTGAAGTCTGACCGGATGTATACGATCATGCTCCAGGTGCTGAAAAGCCTTGAGCCGATAGTGAAAGTGCCGAAGACGATCATTAGAAGGATGTTTTCCTTGCGCGATACCATACGCAGGATTGAGGAATTGCTGTGTGGACAGGAACAGATGCGGTTCGGATCGCTCTTGAACGGCGCGCAGAATCGCACGGAAATCGTGGTGACGTTCTTGGCGCTTCTGGAGCTGGTAAAACAGCGCACGGTGGTGGTCACGCAGGCGGGGATGTTTGAGGAAATGACCGTGGTGAAAATCCTAAACCCTAAACCCTAAATACTAAACAAATCCAAATATCCAAAATCAAAACAATTTGAAACATTGGCTATTGGAATTTTGAATTTTCCGCCGAAGGCGGATCCGCCTTTGGCGTGAGTTTAGAGTTTAGAAATTAGTGCTTAGAGTTTATCAATAGTTATGTCCTTAGTATCCCAAATTGAATCCCTCCTCTTTATTTCCAACCGGCCGCTGACGGTGCGTAAGTTGGCGGAATTGGTGGAAGCGAAACCGGATGAAGTCGCGGCGGCGCTTGAAGCGTTACGGGAGGCCACGAACAGCGAAGGGAGAGGAGTGGCGCTGGTAAAGGCGGGAGAATCCTACCAATTCGCCACGCGCGGCGAGCACGCGAAATTGGTTGCGGCGTTCGTGAAGGACGAACTGGTCGGCGAAATGACGCGTCCTCAGCTGGAAACGCTCACCATCATCGCGTATCGCGGGCCGGTTGCGAAATCGGAGTTAGAGCGCATCCGCGGAGTAAATTGCAGCCTGATATTGAGAAATTTAATGATACGAGGATTAGTAGAAGAGGCAGAAACGGGAAATGGGGGAGAGAGGGGAAACGAGGGACTGGATGCCCTGCTGCGGAAATACCACGTGACCCATGAATTTTTAAGATTCCTCGGGCTCACTTCGGTTGAGCAATTGCCCTCGTATGCGGAGCTTTCAAAACACGAATACCTCGAAGCTATGAAGAGCCAAGAAGAGCAACAGGCGGTATAAAGTTTAGGGGTTATCAATTAGGATTTATAATTTAGAGTTTATCTGGCTACGTCATAGCTTCGCTAGATCTGGCGCAGCCAGACCAGATCTCGTCGTAGCTTCGCTAGATCCCGCGTAGCGGGACGTAGCGAGAGAATTATTCATTACGTTATGTCTCCTGCCATTTCATTCATTCTCTTCCTCACCACCTTTATCCCTTCGCTTCTGCATTCGAGCCCCGCGGTAACGAACGAACGGATCGCGTCTCTTGCGCGCGGCAATGAGCCTGGAGAAGTGCAGGAGGAAGGCGACCGCCTCACGGTGCCGGTATGGCGCCCTGAGGACAAGAAAATACCGCAGCGCGTTCCCGGCGTGGCAGGCCCAAGTTTAAGCGCAAAGAGCGCACTGGTCGTGGATACCGATACCGGCAAAGTGCTTTATGCGAAAAACAGGGATGTCGTGCGGCCGCTCGCTTCCCTTACTAAGCTCATGACGGCGCTCGTGGCGGTTGACCTGCTGCCTGACCGCACCAAGAAGGTTACTATCATCAAGGCGGATGAAGCGGGAGGCGGACGGCTCTTAATCCGGCAAGGCGATGAAGTGACCGTAGAGGACCTGTTTTATTTGGCCTTGGTAAGCTCCTCGAATGACGCGGCGCTCGCGCTCGCGCGCGCCACAGGGAAGAGCCGGGCAGTATTCGTGAGCGCGATGAATGCGCGGGCGCGCCGCATCGGCCTCACGCGCGCGCGGTTCACCGATCCCACCGGATTGGATGCGGGAAATGTCGCAACCGCAAAAGAAGTGGTACCATTATTGCAGGCGGTCGTGAGCAATCCTTTCCTCCAGCGGGTGGTCACCACTAAAGAGTACCGCCTCGCGCTGGGCGAGGGAAAGATGAGCACCGTGCAAACCACCAATAAATTATTAGGGAACAGGTCCTTGCATGTGTTGGGCGGTAAGACCGGTTACATTGACGAGTCAGGATACAATTTTGCCATCCACGTGCAGGGGACCAAGGGCGAGACTCTCACGATCGTACTGCTTGGCAACCAGCAGGATACGGACCGTTTCACCCAGGCAAAAGCCCTGCTTGAGTGGGCGGAGAAAGCATGGAAGTTTTAGTCTTCATCACTGTAGCGTAAAGTTGCATTTATCGTGGCAAAAAGTTGCTTCTATTCTCGAAGATAGAAGCCAGTTAACGCCTTGTATTACGCCACAAAACGCCATTTGAGTATGACAAAAAAGTATTTAGTCGCTAATTGGAAAATGAAGCTCACCATTGCCGAAAGCATGGCGTTGGCGCGTGCGGTGTGCGAATTTGCGGAGCGGCATGATGCGTCTGATTTTCATATTGCGCTCTGCCCTTCGCACGCGGCATTAAGCGAAGTGGGAAAAATACTTTCCAGCAGCAATATCGCCTTGGGAGCGCAGGACGCCGCGCACGTGGACCGCGCGTCATTGACCGGCGCGACTTCGCCCCTGCACTTGGCGGAGCTAGGCGTTCAAGAAGTGATTATCGGCCATTCGGAGCGCCGTGCCTTTTTTGGCGAGACCGACGAATTGGTTCACCATAAGGCGAAGGCGGCGATCGCCCATGGGTTAACCGCAATCATATGCGTGGGAGAGCGCAAGGAAGAGCGCGAAGGGGGAGAAGCGGAAGCGGTCGTGCGCCGCCAGGTGCGCGCCGCGGTTGACGCGGGGACGCCGTGGGAAAAATTATGTATCGCATATGAGCCAGTGTGGGCGATAGGCACGGGGACACCTGTGAGCCGTGAAGACGCGGTGGCGCAGACGAATGCGATCCGCGATGAGCTGGGGAAGGCTTTGGGCAATAAGGACGCGAGTGCGCGCATACCGGTGCTCTACGGCGGAAGCGTGGACGGGGACAATGTGCGCCTCTTTACTCAAGCGCCGCTTGATGGTACGCTCGTCGGCATGGCAAGCCAGTCGAAGGAGGGGATGTACGCGCTCCTTTTGGCCTTGCAAACCCCGCCTCAAGAATAACTACACTTCCATGCTGCTCCTCATCATATCCATTTTCGTATTTTTAGCCGCCATGGGGGGGCTGGTGCTGCTCGTGGTGAGAAAATTTCCGGTATTGTCGCTGTTGAATGTGCATGACGTGAAAGAGGAAGCGGAGCGCCGCGTGAAGCGCACGATCCTTGAGCAGCGCATGTACCGGAAATTGGGCCACACGATCCGTACTTCTCTGCAAAAAATACGCCCGTTTCTCCTTTGGGCGCGGCAGAAGCTCGGGTCCGTCAAAGAATGGGCGCGCGCGCTCGAAGCGCGCTACCAACAGACGCTGGAAGAGGAGCGGCAAAGGGTCGTGCCCCAGATGCCGCAGTCGGTAGATGAGCTCATTGAAGAGGGGAAGAAACAGCGGGAGCGCGGGGATGATGCGGGAGCGGAGCAGACGATCCTGCGGGCGATCGCGTTGGACACGCGGTCGGTAGCCGCCTATAAAGCGCTCGCGCGGCTGTACGCGTCGCGTCGCGAGTATGACCATGTGAGAGAGCTCGATGAATTTATTTTAAAATTGGATCCGCATCAGGCAGACGTGTATGCAGATCTCGGCGCTGCCCTCACCGCGTTGGGAGAATCCGCGCTTGCGCTCGATGCGCTTGAAAAGGCGGTGATGATAGAGGAAGAGAACCCCAAGTACCTTGATCAACTGCTGGAACTTGCTATACTGCGTAAGAAAAAGAGCCTGGCAAAAGAAACATTGGTAAGATTGCAGGAAGTAAATCCCGAAAACGAGAAAATACCCGTCCTTGTGGGGCGGGTGCAGGAATTGCCTGAAAAAGAAAGCAGTTAGTGTCTAGTTGGTCAGTTGTTCAGTTGTTCAGTTTTTCAGTTTATCGGTTTGCATTTGTTATTTTTTTATTTTTAGGTTAGTCTGTGTGAAGCACGCGCCGTGTCATGAACGTTATTTGAAATCATTGAAGGGCGGTAAACAGCTCGATATAGAAATCGAGACAATGAAGAGTAATGCCGTTGTAGCTCCACCGCTGGAGCGGGGCAGGCAGTTGGTACCCCGCAAATGCGGGGCATGGTAAGGATGTGGTCTAGGAAAAACGTCATTTTGAAGCTAGGATTAGCCAAGGTGAAAAAAATGATGACCACTTCCTTGGGGTACATGGTCGCGGGCTAATGGGAAGACGAACGCAATTTTACAACCAAAAATCATATGCCGTTGTAGCTCAGTTGGTAGAGCAACTCCATGGTAAGGAGTAGGTCGTCGGTTCAATTCCGACCAACGGCTCCAGATTTTTTCAGAGCTGCAAAGGCAGCTCCACCGCTGGAGCGGGGCAGGCAGGCATGGTAAGTCCCGCCGCACAATATTTATTGTAAAAATAATGAAGGCGGGATCCCGCCAAGGCGGGAGAAGTAGGTCCCCCGCACAATGCGGGGCAACGGCTCCAGATTTTTTCAGAGCTGCAAAGACAGCTCCACTTTTATTTAATCTGGCATAACCATTTATAGAGAGATTCCTATGGCATCATCTCATCATGTTGCCCTGATCACCGGCGCAAGCTCCGGGTTCGGCCGCGCCACCGCCGCATTACTTGCCGCACACGGCTACGCCCTCGTCCTTATCGCGCGGAGGGAAGAACGGCTGCACGCATTGCAGAAAGAGCTCTCGGTTCCCGTCTATGTGAAGAGCCTGGATATCAGAAACCGAAATGAAGTAGAAGCGTTTTTCCAAACGCTCCCCGACGCGTTTTCTCCCATAGATGTGCTTGTTAATAATGCAGGCCTCGCGCTCGGCCTGACGCCCGCGCAGGATGCGCAACTGGATGACTGGGAAGGGATGGTGGATACGAATGTCAAAGGGCTTTTGTATGTCACGAGATGCGTGCTGGAAAAAATGAAACAGCAGAACCGCGGCATTATCATCAATATCGGTTCGGTCACGGGAGAAGTGCCGTACAAGGGCGGGAATGTCTATGGCGCCACCAAGGCGTTCGTGAGCCAATTCTCGCGCAATCTGCGCACTGATTTATTCGGCACCAACATTAAGGTCACCAATCTCGAACCGGGAGCGGCGGAAACCGAGTTTTCCTTGGTGCGGTTCAAAGGGGATGCGGCGCGGGCGAAAAGCGTTTATGAACGCTCCACGCCGCTGACTGCGCAAGATATCGCCGAGACGATACTTTGGATAATCCAGCGGCCCGGGCACGTCAACATCGATTCGATACGCATCATGCCCCTTGACCAGACATGGAACGGCCTCGTGATGAATAAGAAATAAGACGTAAGGCAGGGCGCAAAGGGCGCCGATTGATAATTTGGAACAATTATGTTAGTTTAAGAATGGCCGGACGCTGCAGAACGCATGTATTCGAGCCTTTCATAAGCGAGATGGCGACATTTAAAAAGAGAGGATGTGGGCAGGTGGCGGAGTGGTCAAACGCACCAGACTGTAAATCTGGCGCCCTTGTGGCTACGTAGGTTCGAACCCTACCCTGCCCAATGCCACCTTAGCTCAGCTGGCAGAGCAACACTTTTGTAAAGTGAAGGTCCTCGGTTCGAATCCGAGAGGTGGCTCCAGTATTCTTAATTCATTATTCCTAATTCTTTTGAAAGTATGCCCAGCAATACAACATCCAAGAGGGAGGCAAGACCTTATGCACATTTGAAGATAGATTGTAGGAGAGGCTTTATTAAGTAGAATGTTTTTTTCTTCGCCTCCCTCACGACTCGCCAAACGTTAAGAATAATGACAGAAAAAATTTATTCACTATGGTCGTATTATTACATGATAATCATTCAGCAACAGCGCCGTTTGGCGTTGGATGTTGATATACTGGGTATGCCCTCACAAGATAATCTCATCAAAATGGAGTGCACGGATTGCCATCGCGTAGGATACTATACTTACAAGAACAAGCGGGTGAAAGTGCGCTTGGAACTCAAGAAGCACTGCAAGTTCTGCAAGAAACACACGATGCATAAGGAGACCAAATGAGAAATCCTAAACTCTAAGCACTAAATTCTAAACAAAATTCCAATGGCCGAAATTCAAAACGTATTTTTGGACATTTGGATTTCGAATTTAGTATTTGTTTAGGGTTTCGGATTTAGGATTTAGAATTTTATGGTCGCAAAGTCATCGTTATATGGTTTTAGTTCCGGCATTGCGATTCTCATCGTAATGGTGTTGGTGTTGGGCGCTATTGTTTGGGGTTTGTGGCCTCGGGGGAAGACCTTTGAGCAGGTGACCGGATGGAGACTGCCGTGGGATAAGGCCAGCTCGGAAACCGGACCCTCATCCGAGGACTCGTCCGGAGATTTTGTGAATATTCAGGAGCGATTACAGATCGAGGAATGGATTACCAAAAACAGACTCAACCAGTACGGCGATCCCGCGGATACGCTTTATGAAGGAGGCTCTCCCTTAATGGATGAAGCGACTGGAAAGCTCATGACGCGGTACGAGTATCTCTTTAAAAAACATCCCACGAGGCCGTGGAGGCAATAAGGGGGGTTCGTATAACGGTAGTACAATGGTCTCCAAAACCATTAGCGAGGGTCCGACTCCTTCACCCCCTGAATTTACATAGCAATAACCCAGAGGTAATCCCTCTGGTTTTTGATTTATTTAAGTATTATTATGGTATAATTTATTTGTATGCACAGACATGGTATCTTGTTTTCTAAACCGACTATTATTTCCTTTTTAGCAATTTTAAGCATTGCTGGTATCGCAGTTTATGTGATCCAAACAAAAGAGCAGGGCCAAGTTGCCGGCGTCTGTTCCGCAAAATCAGTAACTTCCACCAGCTTCATCAAAACTTTTCACTTGCTTGATTTAACTGACGGTTTTGACATTTCATTCACTAAAGATGGCGGATATTTGCTGACCGGCGACATTCTTCCGGCCTCTGGCATGGGAGCGCCAAAACCTTATATTATCCAAACCGATACTAAGGGGAATCCACTATGGAGCAGGCAGTTTAGCAGTAAAAGCATGGCTCTTGGGCTGATGTCGTCCCGGCGGATCGGGCGTCTCGCTCTAGAGACGATTGACGGCAATATTGTCACGGCCATCGATGTACTGGATTTTGTTGATGAAAACGTGAAAGAACTCTATGGCGATATTTTGGTGACCAAAATTAGTAAAAAGGGAACGCAGCTCTGGTCATTGATGCTTGGCGATTATAGTATAGATCGTCCGCAAAAAATATGGGCTTTATCGGATGGCGGTGTGTTGCTCCTTGCCCGTTTCATGCAAACCGGTTATGGCACTGATGTAGGCGATACTGATGCAGTGCCCAAGTATAGCGTTTTAATAAAAATTGATAAAAACGGGAAAGTGCAATTTGCAAAAAAATTGAATTGGGAAGCAGAGGATGTGCAATATTTAGCTGATGGCAGTTTTATCGCCTTGGCCAATATTGTTGTTCCAAAAACTGAACAGCCAGAAAATATTTTGGGGCAGGAGTTGGTTCCGCACGCCTTGCCGACCGTTATAAAACTGGACAGTGATTTTAAAGTGGCGTGGGCGAAGAGCCTTGAGATGATTCCGTCGGAGATAAATGCTCCCACCAGTTATTCTGGCAGCAGTTTTACCATGGGAAAAACCGCTATCCGCATGCCGGGCGGTGACTTTAGGGCGGTTCAGCCTGTGCCCGACGGCGGTTTTATTGCGTTCGGTTTTGGCGATTTAAGTCTAATTTCGGGGCTGATGACGGGATCAGCCAATACTATCAATAGTTTTTCCGCGCGATCATTGATCGCGGTCAAGGTCGATAAGGTAGGGAATTACAAATGGGCAAAAAAATTAACTGTAAATATGACCTCTAGCCCATCAAGTAATGATTTTCAGGTGATAAAAACTTTGGACGATTATTTTGTGATTATGCAGGATGTGGTGCGCGAGAGCGCAAAGGTGCAAGCGGCTGATTTTAATTTATCGCCAGAGGCATTGGCCTCAAATATTGAATTGATTAAAACTGATGTCGATTTTAATCCGATGTGGGTGAAAAAAATTAATGCGGAACGGGATTTGTCAGGCTATGGCATCGCGCCGACAGCCGATAAGGGAGTTGTGATTGCCAGCAGTATGCTCACCACTAAACAGCATATAGTAATGATGAGTCTGGAACCATATAAGGAGGCGGCTTTGATAAAAGTTGATGTCAATGGCGAGGTGCGCGGATGTCCCGGAGTAACGGATTACCGCGGGGCAACGGTGGAAGACCAAAGCAGCTATTTGGTGATGCAAAGTATGCAGGTCGATGGGGCTGAAAATATGACGTTGCCTATTAATAAAAAGGTAAAAGAAAAGGTTTTCCTCATAAAAAATACGGCGCGAGACATTTGTAAATATCAAAAAAGTAGCGTAGCGCCAAATTGTTCCGTTTCCCTACCGCTGACGTCAGGTCAGACAGTCACGCCGCCCACGCCCAAAACCTGGGCGCTGATCGGCTATGGAAACACCAAAGAAGTCGCAGTAGACGGCGAGAAGAACCAGGCTGTTCATAAAGAATTACTGCCAATACTTAACCAAATTTTCAATAACCAGGTGAAATTAAAAGATAGCATGAAAAGCATGTGGCTCACCTATGTGTTCCCACGTCAGGTGACGCGCTCGGACGTGGAAGTCGTGCAGAAAAAATATGAGGAACTGGGCTACAAGATTGACCAGTCAGAAGGAGGCGTGCTGTGGGTTTCCAAGATTGGACTGACATTGCATCTGATTTTCTCTATTCAAAATTCCATGGTTGGAAAATTAGAAGTGTTATTTTAACCTGACCCATCCCCGCAACAAAAATATTTTAACCTTAGTCAAAATTAGGTAGATATATATACCCTCGCCACTCCCGAATTCCAGTTCTAACATCGTCCACGATGCCCTGAATTTACATGGCAATAACCCAGAGGTAACGTCTCTGGTTATTAGTTGATAAAATGATATAATGAATATGTACATATTTAGGTCGATCCCAAACATCAAATTGAATCTTAATTTATTAACTTAAATACTATGCATAAAACTAAAATTATTTCCGGATTTTTGATTTTTGAATTAATTTACACACTCATCAACATATTACCAGAGCTATTAGTCACATTTGATCCTTCACAACTTATTTATTATGCACGTCTTTTCTTTATCCTAGCACTTTTATTGAGCGCCATAGGGATATATTTTCAAAAAAAATGGGCAGTTATCTCTCTTTGGATATATATACTTCATCCATTATTGATAGGATACTCGTTATATGTTGGCTTTGGTGGGTATTATTATATAGTTGTTATCAATACAGCCATTGTCACATATTTGTCAGTTACTTGGAATTTATTTAGTAAAAAAGGTAATGTTTAACAAACATGTACAATGATTAATATTTATAAATCTTATATGTATTGTATAGCTAAATTTGGTATATATAATTTTACTGATTGTTGAATTCCAGTTCTAACATCGTCCACGATGCCCTGCCATATTTCACCCCGATTCTTGGGGTGTTTTGTGATAAGGGGAAAGGACTTGAAAGAGTATGCTGAGTGAAGCCACCAGGGCTTCGAATCGGAGTGAACAGGATTCCTCCCGTGCTCGTGTCTAAAGGGCGATTTGCTGGTATAATGCAAAGACAATGTCATTAATCGAACGACGTATGAAAAATGTTAAACCGACGACGCGCATACTAGCGGCATTTTTTATTATACTTGGCATAGCAGGGATGATTGCCTTACGGTATGCGATAAAAGTGTCGAACGATAAAAAAACAAATACCGATAGCCTCACCATCAGTTTCAATAATCAAGGGTTGGTTCCTTTCGATACCATGGTAATCGAGGGCAAGAACCTTGATCCCCATGCTGCCACCTCCGTTATTTTTGATACGTATACCAAGCAGACGCTCACTATACCGGCATTGAACGTGACGCCGACGACCGTGACCGTCGCGGTGCCGCCGCTCGCATTTAATAAAAATTCCGGCAAGTTCGGCCTTGATGTCGTGTCGTTCAGAGTTATTCAGGCAAAAAAAGATGGCGATACGTTGGCTGTCAAGTCCTCAAACACAGTGTCGGGCATTCAAGTGCTGGCCCCGGCGGTCCCGCGTGCCGTACAGATGGCACGCGCACAAGATCTGCCACCAGGCACGATCACGCGGGCATTTGCCGCCATGGCGCTCAAGAGCATTGATTCATTGGCAGACCAGGCGCCGGTAGAAAACAAAGCATTAACTGCGTCGCTTGCCAACGCCCGCACGGAGATGGAACGCTTGCGTTCAGGCCTGGATGCATTTATAAAAAATCCCCACACTACAGTTCGCCTTCAAACAGCCACAGGATCAACGGTAGCATTAAGCGCGGCGCAGATTGCCTGGCTCGACGCATTTTATTCCGGCTTCCTTGGATCAATTGAGAAAAGCCAGCTGCAGGGGGAAGAAAAGAATTCGTTTTCTTTGAGTCCCGCCGCCATGGCGGCAGAGACAGATTGCTGGAGTCTTGGGGAGTCGGAACATGTTACCGCCGCGACGATCACCCGTCAGCTGGATTGCCTCTATAAAAAAACGTTCATCGATCAGGCCGGAAAAACAGACGAAGAGATAACGACCGAAGCAAATGAATTGATGAAAAAACATCTGATACTGTTGGGGAGTATTAGTCTTGCCCTGGCCACGGGCGGGTTGAGTCTTGAGGCGCAGATTGCATATGGCATTACGTATTCCCTGGTGATGGAGTACCTGGTGAACAACAAGAATCCCGGTGTAAATTCCATTCCCGATGTCGGGGCAACCGTTATCGACACGATTCTAAAAACGCCCGCGGTGTTTCCCATCACCGGACTTTTCGTCGGCGTGTTAACCGCGTGCGATGAAGAATGCAAAAAAAATCCAAAGGCATGTTATACGTCCGATATTCTTATTACGGACCCTTTGAATCTGCGGGATTTATTATTTATAAAATATGGCACCCTTGACCATGACGTAGACCGATTCAAAACTCCGGAGGAATTTGAATCGTATTTGTATGGTGACAAAGGGATTGATAGCGGCGGCTATGAAACGGTGATCCCTCCGGCTCCGGTGCCGACTCCCTCTCCTACGCCGACGCCAACACCTGCCCCGGAACCTACACCACAACCAACGCCATCGCCGGCTCCCATAACCCCGGAACCGATCATCGATATAGTTCCCACCCCTGCACCGACACCCACGCCGGTGCCGCCAGGCCCGAAATGTTCCCAACTGAAACAAACTGCGTATGATCAATGTGTTGCCGGCTGTGGCAATTCACAAGATTGCTACAGTGCCTATAGCGACTGCACGCCTGGGTGTGAGGGCACGGGAAATCTTTTTACCAAATCAGACTGTATAAACTCCTGTCTCGGGACGTTATCAAAATGCACCGGAGCGGTATCAAAATGCAATGCTGATTGTTTGAAAGCCGAATATGCGTACACCTGTCCTTAATTGTCCAGATATGAATGCATGACCTTAGTTCTCACATCCTTCACGATTCCCTGCCATACGATTATGGAAAATTAGGTGGATATGCTGCTCAACAAGATCGAATTCGCGGCCATGAATAATCCGGTGTGGGGCGCATTGCAGCGTTTGCTTGTGAGCAGCCGATGGCTTCCGCATTCTTCTCTTGTGCGCGCGCATCCCCGCATTTTGGAAATCGGATGCGGCAGCGGACGCGGCACACACGCGCTGTGGAAATTCTATTCACCGCGTGAAATATACGGCATTGATTTAGATGAACAGATGATTCAGAACGCGAAAAGATTCGAGAAGGAGAATGTTCATTTCGAAATAGGTAACGCCAGCCAATTGGAATTCCCCGACAATTCTTTTGATGCCGTATTCGATTCCGGCGTACTCCATCATTTGTCCGATTGGCGGGATTGCGTGCGAGAGTGCTATCGGGTCCTGAATCCGGGCGGCGTAATGTACATCATGGATTTTTCCATAGAGACTTTCACGTCTCCTGTCGGCAATATTCTTAAGCATTTTTCCGTGCACCCGTATCGCGAAATGTACCATGCACAGGAATTAGTTGAATATTTTAAGCAGGTTGGATTTGAAATTAGTCATTATACACGACACAACTCTCTGCATCTACTGAAAAATTTCACGTTAATCGCAAAGAAATGAATGGGAGGGGAAAGCGAAACCAAGTCTTCCTAAAATCCTGGGTTTTCCGCCCGGGTTTTGATTATTTGCGCCGTACGCGCTCACTGGGGGCATCGCCATCCTCGCGGTTTAAACCCCCCTCTTGATCTCCCCCCTGATAAGGGCGCTTAAAAAAATAACATTTCACTTGTCCCATAGGTTTGTCCTTATTTTGTTGACGTACGGCGTAGATGGCGGGATATGTTATTTTTTTACGGCGCCTAAGGGGGAGACCACACGCCTTGTCCTCCCCCTATGGCTTCGCCATATCTTGATGATATAAAGGGGGAGGTTTGGGGGGGTGTTGATGGACAGTGAGCGCGTACTTTTCGCCATGTTGCATCGCGGGGTAAAAAGTGGGAGAATTGAGGTAATAAGTAAATAGATGGTAATAGTGAGAAATTAGATTTTTAGAAATAATTTAATTATAATTAATTATCACGTCCATGCCTTTATTCCAGAAAAAACAAAGTAAGCTTATAAGGGTGAAGAGCGTGCTTTTTAAGAAGGAGTTAGAATTACAAAAGCTCACTGAACAGAATCTTGACGTGATTTATGGTCTTAAGTTTGTACGCACTGAATTTCCCATCAAGGATTTGTCTATTGACACGCTCGCGTTTGATGAGGAAACAAAAACCTTTGTCATCATTGAGTACAAAAAAAACGAAAGTTTTTCCGTCATTGATCAGGGTTTCGCCTATTTATCGCTCATGCTTGATAACAAGGCGGCGTTTGTCCTTGAATATAATGAACGGTTCAATAAGAACATGCGTCGTGAAGATATTGACTGGTCTCAGGCGCGTGTTATGTTCATTTCCCCGAGTTTCACACGTCATCAGATCGAAGCGGTGAATTTCAGGGATTTGCCCTTGGAATTATGGGAAGTTGAGCAATATGACAACGGCTCGATACTATACCGCCAGGTACGTGCGGCAGGGAAGGGGGCATCTATTACAAAATTAGGTGGCAGTAAGGTAATCGAGGAGGTGAGTAGGCAAGTTAAAGTATTTACGATAGAGGATCATCTCAAGGGTAAGCCGGAGAAGATTAAAGAATTGTTTAATGAATTAGTGGACGGATTGAGGAAAGTTGATTTGACGTTTGAACTCCATCCTGTGCGGAGTTATGTAAGTTTTCATAAAAACGGCTGGAATCTCATAACCATATCTGTGCAGCAGGGTAAAATTTCATTTTCACTTTTGCGTGTAACTCCGAAGGATTTGAAGGACCCGGAAAAGAAAATGCACTATATGAAAAACAGCGTGAAATATTACAATCAACACATTTCCTCGTTGGATATTAAGAATATGGAGGATGTGGCGTATGCGCTCATGCTCACGCGGCAGTTGTATGAAAAGTATAGTGACACGATCAGTAAGTGGTAGTTCTAGGCTTATTCTCTAATTCGCGCGAATAGGCGAATAGTATACATTAATTAATTTAAAAGGATATGAGCGATGACATTGTGCAACCTGTGAGCGTTGAGGTTGAACAAGAGAGTGCGTCTGATGCGCCGGTGCCTGTTGTTCCTGCGATTGAAAACAGTGAGCCTGTGGCACCGACGGAGGATGCTGACGTGTTAGAATCTGCGCCGGTTGGCAAGGAGGAAGATTCTTTTGCGCCTGTTGCAGAACCCGCGCCAACGCCAGCCGTAGATGCTGCGCCAAATGAGCATTCTGCCGAATCTGTATCGGTGGCGCCAACGCCGGAACCCCAAGTGCGGGAGGTGATTATAGAAAAGGAAAAGCCGCTCACTGAAGCTGACAAGGACGCCATTTTTAAAAACAAGTTAAAAGATAATTTAACCAGTGCGAATACGCGCAAACAACAGAAACACGAGGCGCATTTGAAGGAGATCATTGATTTTATTAGGAAGAAGGGGACTTTGGTCACCAATCAGGACATCGAGGAGGTGTTGCAGATTCCTGATACCACCGTTACCGACCGCTTAAACGAACTTATCCAACGAGGCAAAGTACAGCGATTAGGCGATCGTCGTAATGCCAAATATCGTCTTGTAGGTGCTGTATGACCAATTGGCCGAAATGCAGCATTTCGGCCATATTTTCTCCATAAGGTATGGTTCTTAAGGGTGGGCACGTTTTATCAAAGAAATGGCGGATCGCGGGAGCGGTCCTTATTATTGCCGCAGGCGCGGCATGGTTTGGTTACCATAGAATCTTCGGCGCGCCGCAAAGGCAGGCGGAGCGCGTGCAGTTCACCATCCCTTTTGGAGAAAGTGGCGTGGAGGTGAGGCTTGAGGAAGAGGGATTTGTCAGAAGCGCGTGGGTATTCCATTATGCGCTGCAGCGCACGCGCGGGAGCATTAAGCCGGGCGGGTATGAGATTTCCAAAGCCATGGACGTGTGGGAAATCGCGCGCACCCTCACTCGCGCCCCTGCGTTGGTGTGGGTCACCATCCCCGAAGGGCTGCGCAAAGAAGAGACCGCGGAGATTCTCGCCGCCGCGCTTGGCTGGAGTGAAGAGGAAAAGGAAAAATGGGTGAGCACGTATACTGCCATGAAGTATGAGTATGTCGAGGGCGTGTATTTTCCCGACACCTACCTTATTCCCATCGCGGAAAAGCCTTTTGACGTGGCGGAACGCTTTAGAAAAAATTTTGAAACGAAATTTGCGCCCTTTGCAGAGGAAGCGCTGCGGCAGAACATTAAATGGGATACTGTCGTGAAAATCGCTTCTCTCCTGGAGCGGGAAGCGGCAGGCAGCCATGACATGCCGCTCATTGCGGGAATTATCTGGAACCGGCTGCTTCAAGGCATGAGGCTTGAAATCGACGCGACGCTCCAATACGCGAGAGGGGATACGGGCAGGGGTTGGTGGGCGCCGATTACGCCACAGGATAAGCAGATTTATTCGCCCTACAACACCTACAAATACAAAGGGCTTCCGCCGCACCCGATCGCCAACCCCGGCCTTGCCGCCATAAACGCCGTCCTTCATCCGGAAGAAACCGACTGCCTTTTCTACCTGCACGACCGGCAAAAGGTTATTCACTGCGCGAAGACGTATGAGGGACACAAGGAGAATATTGAGACGTATTTGCGCTAATTTAGGGATAAGAGGAGGGTTCTTATGGCAGCGGTGGAATCGTAAGGTAACTGCTCACTGGGACATTCTCCAATCCCGCAGTGGAACCCCCTCTTTTGCATCTCCCCCTGACAGGGGAGAACAACGATTGTCCTCCCCCTAAAAGGGGGAGGTATGGTGGGGGTGTCGATGGTCAGTGAGCAGTTACATCGTAAGCGCTTCACAAACGGGATTAAGCCGAGTAAAATAAAGACAGTAATTATCCTTTTTAATGCGTCCGGGTGCGCATAGTGCGCCCGTGACCCTCTATCTATGTTCAACAAAATATCTACATGGTGGTCAGGAGGACCGGTGAAGCGAGCCGTACTCGTCGGCGGAACGCTCTTGGTCGTGGGGGTTGCTGCGGCATCCCTTTTTTATTCCTCTTCTCGTCTGATCGCGCCCGGCGATGTCTTCACTCGCGACACCAGGGATCTCTTTGAAGGATTCACCCGGCTCGTATTGTCAGGGGCAAACGCGCAGGACAACTTTGAGCTCAAGGCAATTGCATCGGACAGCCTGGGGGTGGAGCCTTCCTCCGCCTATCTGCTTACCAGCAAGGAAGATATTGAGACAGCGGACGTGGGGGAAAGCATCCGGGTGACACCTGATGCGAAGTTTTTTTTGACTAAGAGAGCGGCGAAAGAATGGCTCCTCGCCTTAACAGAGCCGCTGTCGCCCAATACACTGTTCAAGGTGGCGCTCGCCGCATCATATCAGGACGCGGGAGGGGAGGACCAGACGCGGGATTATGAATGGGCGTTTCAGGTGAAGGATTCCTTCAAGGTGCTCCACAGCATTCCGCGCGACGCGGCAACGAGCGTCCCTTTGAATTCCGGCATTGAAGTGACCTTCAGCCATGACAATTTTATTGACTATGAGCGGTTCGTCACGATCACGCCGCGGGCAACCGGCAAGTTTGAAAAACACGGCCGCACGCTGGTCTTTGTGCCGGAGGCTCTCTCTCCCGCCCAGGTGTATACGGTGACCGTAAAAAAAGGGCTGCCGCTGCAAGGGAGCGGTGAAACGCTTGCCGAGGACTACTCGTTTGCGTTTGAAACGCAAGTTACCGCAGACTCATTCTCGCCCGACGCGCCCTGGTTCAGGATTTACCAGAAACTCCAGGATGTGAGCACTACTGAACCTCCTCTGATACAGCTCTCCGCGAGGAACATGAAGGATAATGCGGTTGAAGTGGCCGTCTATCCTTTAAGCAGTGAAGCAGAATACCTGCAAATGCTCGACCGCCGCGACCAGCTGCCGTGGTGGGCGTATTCAAAGGATTATTATTTGGATGATACGTCGAGCCGAAAGGCGCTCACCTCATTTAAAGCGCCAATCCAGGAAGAGGAAAATGTGCAGTTTGTGCGTTTCACGGGGAGCCTGCCGCCGGGATACTTTTTGGCAGAACTTAAGAACGGCGACCTGCGCGATCAGGTATGGATTCAAGTGACTGACGCTGCTGCGTACGTGAATGTGGCGAAAAACCAAACCGTCGTCTGGGCAATAGATTTGGCCGCGAAGCGGCCTGTGGCAGGCGCCCGGGTGGAGCTCATCGGCACGGGCAAGGCATTTTCCGCCAATAGCCAAGGAGTTGCGGTGTTTGCCACGCCGCGAGAATTGGTGGACGCTTCATCCCGTCAGCAGGAGCGCAAGCGCTATTATTTTAAGGTGAGCTTTGCCGACAAGGAGCTGATTATCCCCGCGACGTATCTTTCCCGCAGCTATGGCTACTGGAATGACAGCGGCGCGGTTGAATACTGGAAATACCTCTATACCGACCGTCCCCTGTACCAGCCGACGGATACGATAAAATTTTGGGGGCTTCTGAAGCGGCGCGACGAGGGACGCGTTGCTGATAATGTTACGTTGACGTTGTATAAAGAGGGATACGTTGATTACTATTATCGGCCAGTGGTGATTAAAGAACAGGCGCTTGAGATAGATAATCTCGGCGCTTTTACCGGGGAAATAGCTATCAAGGATTTGCGCGCCGATTCTTATTCATTGGAGCTTAAAGTCGGCGATGAAGTCATTGAGCAAAAATATATACAGATCAGGCCGTACGATAAGCCCGCGTATCAGCTCAGCCTTATTCCAAGCAAGAAAGTTGAATTTGCGGGCAATGCCATCACGCTGGAAGCGCAGGCTTCGTTCTTTGAAGGTACCGCAGTGCCTGATTTATCCCTGGTGTTTGAAACGCCGGAAGGCAAAAAAACGGTCGTCACGGACGCGGAGGGGAAAGTGAAGCTCACCTACACCAAGGATTATCATGAGTGCAAGAGCGATTACCGCTGCTGGCCGGAATATGCATGGTTGAAAATCAGTCCCGAGCTTTCTGAAATCGCGGAAATCGAGGCAAGTGCCAATCTTTATTTTTACGGGCCTAAAGCGTACGCCACCAGCAAGGTTAGTTATCCCGCCAAGGGGCGCGGCAAGGTGGAAGTGGCGGTGAGTTCGATTGATTTGGACAAAGCCGAAGACGGATATTGGCGCCTCGATGACGAAAAAGAGAGAGCGCCGAGCGCCGGTACGAAAATAGAAGGCGAGATTATAAAAATTACGCATAGCAGTACGGAAATAGGCACGGGGTATGATTTTATCAACAAGCGCACATATAAGAAATATTCATATTCCACACATGAAGAAAAGGTGGATTCCTTCAGCGGTGTCACGGACGGCTTTGGCAAATATGTATACGAACGTAATATTGAGCCGGAAACATCGTATCAGGTCAAACTGAAATATTATGACGCCAACGGCAGGCATGATATCCAATCTGCGTATTTATACTACTATGACGGCGCGCATTTGAATCGCTACGGAGGGGCTGGTTATAATTTTTACCACCTTCAGATCCCGGAGGATAATGCGTTTTCCATGGGGGAGCAGGTCGTGGTTGATTTCGCCAATAACGACGAGAGCTTGCCGGATAACGGGAATAATTACTACCTTTATCTGCAGTATCAAAACGGTTTTCAGGAATATGCAACTTCCCAGACTTCCGAATATTCGTTTCCTTTTGAAGCGCGGGACATTCCCAATGTGAACCTGTCGGGAGTGTATTTCAATGGAGAAACGTTTATCGTGGCGGGAACAGGATGGGTCGGCAATTCCATCCAGTATGACACTGATGATAAAACCCTGCAGATTGAAATCGTGCCGGATAAGAACCAGTACAAACCGGGCGAGGAAGTAGCGCTCAAGGTCACCACGCGCGACGCGCGCGGCCAGCCTGTGTCGGCGGCGGTCAATCTGAATCTGATTGATGAGGCGTTTTACGCCGTCATGGACAGCCAAGCGAGCCCCATAGATTCGATTTACGAAGGCTTGTGGTCAGGATCCGTATTTTCTGCCTATTCACACCGCCGTCCCGAGAACCAGTTCGGCGGCGCGGAGAAAGGCGGTTGTTTCTTGGCAGGCACACAGATTTTGATGGCTGATGAGAGCCTTAAAAATATTGAAGACGTCGAGGCGGGCGATGAAATACTCACGCTCGAGGATCCGCGCACGAATAAAAAAGTGAGCAGCACCGTGACTGAGCTCTATTATCACGTGGTCAGCCACTACCTTGTCATTAATCACGAGTTAAAGGTGACGCCGGAGCATTTGGTATATGCGAATCTGGGATTTACGCCTGCGGGTGATTTAAAAGAGGGAGACTGGATGCTTAAAGAGGACGGGGAGCATGTGTTTGTCACTTCTCTTGAAGCGGTGCGAGAGGTGGTGCCGGTCTATAATTTAAAGGTAGAACCGCAGCATACGTATTTCGCGGACGGATATTTTGTCCATAATGAGAAAGGCGGCGGCCCGAGGGAATTTTTTACCGATGCCGCGCTCTTTAAAACCGTCGCCACGGACGGCCGCGGCCAGGCGCGCATGTCGTTTACCCTGCCTGACAATATCACCTCGTGGCGCGTGACCGCCCAAGGGTTAAGCTCCGGCCTTGACGTCGGGGTGAGCGTGTCCAAGATTCCCGTTTCATTGCCAGTCTTTATCGAAGCGACCATAGGAAAGGAATATTTAGCAGGCGATGAACCAGTGGCGCGCCTGCGTTCATTCGGCGACTCCCTGATGCGAGGCGATCCCGTCACTTTGAGCCTGACGGCGCCGGAATTGGGCATTGCCGATCCGCAGGTGAAACAGTCACAAGCCTTTGTCCCGGAATTCTTCCCATTGCCGAAATTGACGCGCGGCACGTACGTGGTGACCTATTCGCTCGATGCAGCAAGCAAAGGCAAAGATGCGGTGAAGCTGCCTTTGGAAGCGGTTGGCTCAAGACTTACGGTGCAGTCGGTGCAGACCCAGGATGCCACGGAGGGCTTTGTGTTATCAAATACGACCAGCCATCCCATGGCCATTATTTTTAGCGATAAGCAACGCAGTGCGGTCTTTAGTACGTTACAATGGCTATCCTGGTCATGGGGCGATAGAATAGACCAAGGCCTGGCCCGCACGATCGCCCCGAAGATGCTCAATGAAACGTTCGGCGTAAACAGGAGCGTACCGGAGTTTGCCGCTTCGCAGTACCAAGTCTCAAGCGGGGGATTGACGTTGCTGCCCTACAGCAGCGAAGACTTGGAGCTCTCCGCACGTGTTGCTGACTTGCACGTTTCAGGATTTGATGAAAATTCTCTGACCCAATATTTCTTCCGCAAGCTTGAGAATAATAAAAGCAATAAAGAAGAGGTAACGCTTGCGCTCTATGGGTTAGCCGCCCTGCAGCAGCCGGTGTTGCCGAGGCTCCGGGCGTGGCTCGAGCGGGATGATTTGACGGTACGGGAGAGGTTGTATGCAGCCCTTGCGGCCTATGCGCTCGGTGACGGAGAACAAGCCAGGTCCCTTTACCGCGATATAATGAATCAGTACGGACAAATCAAAGAGCCGCATATCATTATCAAGGCCGGAGATTCAGATGATGAAATATTAAATAATACGGCCTTGACTGCAGTGCTCGCGTCCTATTTGAACGAACCGCAGCAGTACGGCTTGTGGGGTTACCTGCGCTTCAATCGTCCTCAAGAGATATTGCTGTATTTGGAAGAGTTAAATTTTGTCAAAGCCAATCTGGCGCGTTTGGTAAACAAACCGGCGAGTGTCGAATTTCAAGTGAACCAAGACGCGGTGACCGCCGCGCTTGACCGCCCGCGTTTTAGCTATGCGTTCGAAATGCAACCCGGTGATGCGCTGAAGGTGATAAAGTCTGCGCCTGACATGGTTATCACTGCGAATACCCCGCTCCCTTTGGCAGAAAGCGGATTGGAAGCAGATTCTGACATCAGTATCCGTCGGGAGTATTATGTGAATGGGCAAAAGACCACTACCTTCAACGAGAATGACTTAGTGGAGGTTCGGTTGATGCCGGAGTTTAAAGGCGGGGCGCTTGACGGCAATTACCAAATAACCGATATTCTGCCCTCGGGATTGCTGCCGGTCACCAAGCTGTACCGCGGCGGCGGTGGCTCTGATTGCCATTATTGGTACCCTTACCATCGTGAAGGGCAAAAGGTTAAATACATGATTAATAAGAACTGGCGCAGCACATACTGCGGCGGATCCTACATTATATATTACGCCAGAGTGAAGACGAAGGGCTCGTATCTCGCGGAACCCGCAGTCATCCAGTCGGTGCTCAATCCTGATTTTATGAACTTTACCGGCGAGGATAAAGTAATGATTAAGTAATCATGCGCAAACGTTGGGTCATAATAATATTGTTCGTTTTGGCGGGGGCGCTGCTTTTGAGCGCCCTCGCAATGTTCAGCGGCCGGAAGCGTCCGGAGGTGAGCGCTGTGGATCTGAAGTCTGCGTTGCCTGTCATCGCCTCACAGCCGATGTTTTTCGAGTTTGATAATTTTCAAAACGCCCTCGCGCGCGCTCAAGCAATTGCCCCGCGTGCGGATATACACGCGGTGGTCGTCCCGCAGCATTTACTCGCGTCCTCATTGATTGCAGCACAAATAAAACGGGCAAGCGGCAGGCGTATCACCTCCGTGGCCATTATCGGCCCCAATCATTTCAACGCAGGGGTGGAGCGCATCGCCTCCGCTGCGGCTGTGTGGCAGACCGAATTCGGGGAGGCAACGTCAGACTCGGCGCTTACCTCAAAATTCATCAGTGATTTTGGGTTGCTGGGCGATGCGGAGGTTTTTGCGAATGAGCACGCCATAGGGGCAGTAGTCCCGTTTGTGAAATACTATCTTCCGGAAGCAAAAATCCTGCCAATTGTATTTAATTCCTACGCCACGCTGCAGGATGCGGAAAAGGTGAGCGCCTGGCTTGCGGATAACCTTCCCCGTGACAGCTTGGTCATCTACTCGATTGACTTTTCACATTACCTGCCCAGAGAAGAGGCGGATCTGAAAGATATTGAAACCAGAGCGTTCATCGAAGGCGCGCAGGTAAGCCGGATTATGGCGCTGGGCAATGACCATCTTGACTCACCGGCCAGTTTGGCTGCCGCGCTCCTGTATGCCGATAAGAAGAACCTGCGCGCCGATATCGTCGCGACAAAAAATTCCGATGACTTCAGCATTGAGCGTACACAGGAAACGACCAGTTATTTTATCATCACCTTTTCTCCCGATGATGCGCCTGAAAAACGCAAGGCGGCGACTTTGTTATTCGCGGGGGATGTCATGCTTTCGCGCGCCGTCGGAGACGCCATGATCCTCCGGAAGGATTGGTGCTGGCCCTTCAGGCTCTCATCCGCATATACTCGCAAAGCGGATATTTTTTTCGGCAATTTGGAGGGCCCCATTTCAGCGAGAGGCAAGAGCGTCGGCAGCCCTTACCCCTTCAGAGCCGACCCCAAGGCGGCGGAAGGGCTCTCGTGCGCCGGGTTTGACGTGATGTCGGTGGCGAATAATCACATCGGGGATTGGAGCAGGGCTGCCGCAGAGGACACGTTCCGCATATTACAAGAAAATAATATCGCGTATGCCGGGGGCGGATTTGATGTGTCAGAGGCGCATGCCGCGAAAGTAATAGAAGCGAATGGCGCCAAGTTTGGTTTCCTGGCGTATACGCCTTATGCCCCCCGATCGATAATTGCATCTGAACACGAATCGGGGGTGGCCGCATTTTCCGTCACCGGCATGGTTGATGACATAAAAGCCGCGAAAATAGCATCCGATGCGGTTATTGTTTCTTTGCATTTCGGCGACGAGTACGCGCGAGCAGAAAATGCAAATCAGCGCAATTGGGCCCATGCAGCCATAGACGCAGGAGCGAAACTGGTCATTGGCCATCATCCGCACGTGGTACAGCGCGTGGAACAATACAAAGACGGGTACATCGCCTATAGCCTCGGTAATTTTGTGTTTGACCAGACATTTTCTTCCCATGTCATGGAAGGGCTCCTGCTCAAAGTGGTATTTGAGCGCGGCGAGATTGCGAGCATCGCGCAGATTAAGGTGGAAATATCGAATAGTTTTCAGGCGATAATTGCGCAGGAATGAAATTGAATCTCTTTTTATAATTCTGCCGTGTGGCACATTTGCAGCAAATGTGCCACTTTTTTGTATATAGTGCATTGCTATTCAGATTCCGATTTTCAACGTCATTCCCGCCCCGTATCAAGGTACGGGGTAAACTCCGGCGGGAATCCAGAAACCAAAAGAAAACACCGATTTTTATTTATTTTTTGTCTGGATTCCTGATCTCGGTCAGGAATGACATTATCGGAATTAGGTTAGCAATCTAGTATATTTCCCTCTGTAATAAATTACGCTATACTGTGTAGTACTTATTAGAAGCGCCAAGGTTAATCCTTAAGCGCTTTTCATAACACCGTCGCATTATCCATTTAAATTCACAAAACTATGGACCAGCCAGTCCCTACCCAAACCCCTGCGCCCGGCGCGCAAAGCAGCCCAAAGAAAGGCGTTACGGCTTCTCTTATTGCCGTGATCGCAGTCGCGGCGATCGGCACCGTGTACGCGTTTTTTTCGAAAAAGCAAGCGCCCGTAGGTCCGCAGCCCTCATCAGGCGCAGGCGCGCTTCCGCCGCAAAATGAGCCGACCCCAGAGGCACCTCTGCCGTCAACGCTCGCGCCAACGCCAACGCCGTCAGTGCCGGTTACCCAAGCCCCTGCGCAAGATGAGTATAAAGACGGCACCTATACTGCGGTAGGCAATTACGTGTCACCGGGAGGACCAGAGGAAGTAGGCATCACGCTCACACTTAAAGATGATACCATTGTTGACACCTCATTTGAGATGAAAGCGTTCCGTCCCAAGTCTATAGAAATGCAAACTGCGTTTGCGGAAAATTACAAGCAATTTGTGGTTGGCAAAAACATTGACGAAGTGAATCTTTCCAAAGTCTCGTCCTCATCACTCACGCCGAAAGGGTTCAATGATGCTTTGGAGAAAATTAAACAACAGGCTACCCAATCGTAGCAGTATGGCCATATCGCGCACCGGAGATCAGATTTCATTTGAAGCGATTGGCACACATTGGCAAATTGATGTTTACGATAAGCGCGCTCAAAAAATTGAGCGCGCTGCGCTGTTCAAAGAGATAAGGGAACGGATTGAAGAATTTGACCGCACCTATTCGCGGTTCCGCGACGACACTTTGGTTTCTGCAATGGCGCGCGCTGCCGGGACTTACACGCTTCCGTTTGACGCCCAGCCGCTCATGGATTTGTATCTATCGCTCTATCAAGCAACCGGCGGCGCGTTTACGCCTCTCATCGGCGATACGCTCGCGGAAGCAGGGTATGATGCGCAGTATAGCCTGCCGCCCGGGAGCGCTCCACACGCCGCGTGCGTGGGATGAGGCGCTTAAATACCATTTTCCTTTCTTAAGGATAATAAAACCTGCGGTGCTCGACTTTGGCGCGGCGGGAAAAGGATATTGCATAGATCTCATTGGCGCGCTGCTGCAGGCGCATGGCATTGCCACGTATGCAATAGACGCGGGCGGGGACATGCTTTACCGGAATAGTGCAAGCACTTTGAGAGTAGGGTTAGAACATCCTGAAAATCCAAGGCAGGTAATCGGGATATATGCGCTCGCAGGTGGAAGTATCTGCTGTTCCGCGGGAAACAGGAGAGCCTGGCAGGGGTTTCATCACATCATCGATCCGCGCACGCTGCAGTCGCCGCGGGACATCCTCTCGGTCTGGGTGACTGCGGAGACTGCACTGCTGGCGGACGCAATGGCCACCGCGCTTTTTCTCGTCCCTGCAGCGCGCCTTGCTCCCAAATTTTCATTTGAGTATCTTCTCATGCGGCCTAATGCGTCCATTGAGCGCTCATCAGGTTTCCACGCGGAGCTTTTTACCGCATAAATATTTTAAAGTAAAAACCCCCTCTTCGTGTCTCCCCCTTTCAGGGGGAGAACAGCCATATTTGTCCTCCCCTTATAAGGGGGAGGTTGGGAGGGGGTATAGATCATTCATGAGGTATAACAGAAGTCATGTTTCAGCTGAATGGTATTTATGGTAAAATAAAGCTAATTATTATATGCCCGCCTAAGTTTTACGGGCAAGAATGAGGTAAAATTCGACAGGTCGAGTCGTTGTCATGGAGTAGTTAAGCGCATCAGACTGATGCAAAATTTAGGCGGGTATGCACATTCCCGATGGGTTCTTAAATCATAGTGTATCTCTGTTTTCGGCAAGCGCCGCGCTTACCGCAGTGGGGTTTGCGATGAGAAAGGCGCGCCAAGGATTCCTTGAGAAGGTTCCTGTCTTTAAGGCGCGATTTGCCACTTTTCCTCCATCAGGCAATGCAGATGTTCAAGGCTGGCAGTACCATGTATCGAAGTGGGGGCAGCAAAAAATGTGGCGCATGGCGGGTGTGGGCTCGCTTATTTTTGCAGCACAGATGGTGAATTTCCCCATAGCGGGCGGGACATCAGGGCATTTGCTCGGCGGTGTGCTGGCGGCGCTCATACTCGGGCCGTATGAGGCGTTGTTGGTGATCAGCGCCGTGCTTCTCGTGCAGGCATTCGCCTTTGGCGACGGCGGGATTGCGGCGCTTGGCGCGAATATATTCAATATGGGCCTTATCGGCACGCTCGGAGGCTATTGGTGTTTTGTTCTTTTGCGGAATAAATTGAAACGTTATAAACTTGGGATGTGGGCAAGCGCATGGGGTGCGGCGTGGCTCTCGGTCACTGCTGCTGCGGCGTGCGCCTCGGCGGAGCTCGCGCTCTCCGGCACCGCGCCTTTCATGCGCGTGCTTTCCGCCATGCTTGAGTATCATGCGGTGATCGGATTGGGCGAGGCAGTGATCACTGTGGTGATTTTGCGCACACTGGCGCGGCGCAATTTTCCTCTTGCACTTTTTTCGGGAGAAACGTCAAAATCCATATGAATTTATACACATCCCAACCGTCGAATGAGAATATTAAGAATGCACTTCAGGAGACCTCCCCTCACATCCCCTCCTTCATAAGGACTGCACTGCCAGTCAAGGGCAGCGCAGGGGGTGGTCTCATTTGTGTACTTCTGGGAGCGCTCCTCATCGGCGGGTTTTTGTCGCTCTTTGCCTCCGCATCGCCGGACGGTTTGGAAAAAGTGGCCGAGGAGCAAAGTTTCCTGTCGCAGGGAATTGCATTTTATAAGGGCGTTATGCAGGACTATGCGTTTCCGTGGATAGCGGATGAACGGATCGCCGCGTCATTCGCGGGGATCGCGGGGACGCTGCTGGTGTTTGCGGTATTGGCAGGAGCGGGGCGTGCGCTTTTTAGATTAAAAAGTCCTCGTGAAGATCAATAATTATTTTACTTATTATTAATGTATTCACTATGCCGATCTTCGACAATTTCAATTTCACAAGATCAAATATCCTCAAAATCACCGGCATCGCGTTCGTGGCGATCGTACTAATTGCGCTTCTCATCCGCCTGATCGGGTCATCGGTTGGCACGTTGGTTAACAAGAGCCGGGTAAGCACCATGCAGGCGCCTCTCACTGGTTCGGTGTCGTACGGATTAGGAGGGAAATACACCGAAGACGCCGCGTATGGCGTAGCAGGCGGCGCGCCTGAATTGTCCGTGAGAAATATTGCGCCCATTCCTCCTGACAGCGGAGGCACCACGGGAAGCGACGCGGAGGCCTACGAAGTGACCGACTACCGCGGCACCATTGAGACCCGTAGCAAGGATGAGACGTGCCGCACGTTATTTGATTTAAAAGCAAAAGAATACGTTATCTTTGAAAATGCGAACACCTATGACAGGGGCTGCAATTTCACGTTTAAGGTCGCGCGCGACCATGTGGAGGAAATAGTGGCGGCCGTGAAGGCGCTCAAACCGAAAGAGCTCGTGGAGAACACCCATACCATCAAGAAGCAGGTGGAAGATTTTACAAGCGAAATTGACATATTGCAGAGGAAGCAGGCAGTGATCGAGGATACCTTAAACAAGGCAATGGCCGCGTATGACGAAATTACCGCGCTTGCGACGCAGACGCGGGATGCGGAGAGTCTGGCGCGTATTATTAACAGCAAAATACAGACCATTGAGCGCCTCACGCAGGAGAGGCTGAACGTCAGCACCCAGCTCGATCGCCTCGCGCGCGCGAAGGCAGAGCAGCTCGACAAGCTTGAGTATACTTATTTCTACCTCACGGTGGTGGAAAATAAATTTGTCGACGCGAAAAATTTGAAAGATTCCTGGAAAGCGGCGATCAAGGCATTTGTCCGCGACGTGAACACGGTGGCGCAGGACGTGAGCGTCAACCTCGTCACGCTCTTACTCAAAGTGCTCCAATACCTGCTCTACGCATTCATCATCCTCATCATCGCCAAGTACGCATGGAATTTAGCAAAGCGCATCTGGAAAGGGCAATCCCCGCCACAGGCATAATGCGTCAAACCCATAACTCCCCTCCGCCAGCGGGCGGATCCCCTCTTACCTTAAGAGGGGAAGTCGGTATGCGCTTGAATCCCAAGAGGGCCCACACTAATGTCTGAAGAGCCATTTATCATCCTTTGAGCTGAGTCGCGAGCTGGTGCGCCCACGCATCGATCGCGGCGTCTTGGGTTTGGGGAAATGAATCAATGCGGAGCGAAGGCACAAGCAGGTTTCCCTCCGCTTCTTTCACGAAACGTTCAAGATGATCAGCCGCCGCGCAGAAGCGCATGTAGTTGGCGTCGCCAAGCCCGAAGACGGCGAATTTTTTGTTATCAAATTTCCTGCCTTTTAGCGCGTCCACTAATTTCTGCATCTGGTCCTGAAGCTGGCCCTCTTCGAATTTGGCGGTGGCAGTATGCCTGTTCCACGTGCAGGAGCCGAGGACCACCGCATCGAATTCAGTGAAGATATCCGGCGCGGCGTCTCCTGCGGAGACCATATCAAGCGCCACGCCGTCCTGTCGCAGGGCGCTTGCGATGCGCTCGGCGACATAATAGGTATTGCCCGAGTTTGTGGCATAAAGCAATAGGATTTTCATATGATGATAGTTTTAGTCTTGCACGTGCCATCATTATAACGTTTCTGAAGAGGCTGGACAATTAGCTGCGCAGGGTATTATTTCGTTGTGAGAGCGTGTTATGAGTGCTATAATTGCACTATGCCCCGCAATACAACATCCAAGAGGGAGGCGGGAACTTAAGAGTGGAGAATGGATGAACTTGAGGGAGTCTGGGCGTGCGCATTAAGAGATAGTTTCATTGCCTCCCTCATTATATCGCCACACTCGCTTTTAATCATATTTTAGACTATGCTACTATAGTCGTTTTATTCATCAAAACTATCTCACGCCATTTATGTGTGGCGTTGGATGTTGTTATACGGGGTATGAACAAGAAGCGAAAAATAGCGCAAAAGAAACACCGCAAGAAGTCAGGGAAGAAAATTGGTGCGGTGAGGAATAGATAATGCGGTATGCGGAATAGCGCCTTGATGCGCATGAATGCACTTCTGCGCCGTTTCAGGGAGTATGCCGTGCCCGCGGGGCTTGTGTGTGCCACTGCGGTTTTTTTTAGTTGGCAGCTGGGCGCGGTGCCGCTCGTTGATTACGACGAGGCGACGTACGCGCAGGTTGCCATGGAAACGCGGGAGAACGGCGACCTTGCGCATCTAGTACGTTTGGGGCGTCCGTGGCTTGATAAGCCTCCGCTCTATTTCTGGCTTGCCATGGGGTCGGTGCGCTTGTTTGGCGAACAGGAATGGTCGTTTCGCATCCCCTCGGTGCTTGCGGCAATGGCGACGGTGTGGTGCGTGTATGCGCTCATGGCGAGACTTACCCGAATGCGCGCGGTGGCCGCGGCAGCAAGCGGTATCCTCATGGCGTCGCCCATTTACTTTATGTACGCGCGTGAAGCGCGCCTTGATGCGGGAGTAACGCTTGCGCTCGTGGCGGCGCTGTACTTTACCGTGAGAGGATGGAAGAATCCTGTTTTTTTATTGGGGATTTTGCCTGCCCTTGCGATGGGATTTTACATGAAAAGTTTTGTGGTATTTCTTGCCTTGCCGGTGCTTCTTGTGTACAGCGCGGCGTACCATCATTGGGAGTGGATTAAATCAAAGTATTTATGGTTTGGGGGATTGGCGGCCGCGGCGCTGCTGTTTCCTTGGCATTATCTTCAATATATAAAGTTCGGGCATGAATTCATCCAGACCTATTTTATTTTTCAGGTCCTTGCCCGGTCAGTGACGACCCTGACAGGCACCAGCCATATCTTAAGTTACGCGGCAAACCTCTGGATATACCATCAGCCTTGGACCGCAGGGCTTCTCGTGGCTATGGGAGCGCTAATCTGCGTTCGTGCATTGAGCCGATCTCACAGGAAAATCAGTCCGCATGTGTTAGCGCCATTTCTTTCTGCCGTTATCATCGTCGGCTTATTTACCCTCATGCGCACTCATTTGTCGTCCTATCTTGTGCCGTCGTTTCCTTTTTTGGCGATGGCAGGAGCCATGTGCGCCTGGGAGGTTAGCGCCACGTTGATTCGACGCCGATTTGCCTACGTAGGTATTATGATAATCCTGCTTGCGTTCGGTTTTTTTGAAACATGGCAATTGAGGTATAACCTGGTTTTCCCCTATCACTTTGAAGAACGCGCCGCAGGCATGCGCATACAACAGGACAACCGAGGCCAAGCGCCGGTCTATATCGTCAATTGGCCGTACCATGAGACTATCCGCTATTACGGGAGCACCGATATAGTGCCGCTCAATTTGCAGGATTCAGGCGGCCGGCACTTGAAAGCCCCTTTTTATTTTTTGGTAAATACTCAAGCGGCGTCATTTCTCAACGACACCGCAGGGAATCCGCCTACGGCATATCCGGGCGTGCAAGAGCTTTATCGGGGCGAGTACCTGTGGCTGTTGAAATCAACCATCGATTTTACCCTGCCGACTTTTCAATAAATTTTATTAAATGATTTCAATCATATGCGTAGTAATGCGTTGTGGATGCGTAGAGATGCGAAATAAAAACTTGGGTATCGCATCCAGACGCACTTACTACGCATTTAAACGCAGGTGAGAAATAGTGTTTATTTATATATGCGCGTGCCAAAGAGAAAATCGGAAGAATTCAGGAAATATAACAGGCCTGACAGCACGCCTGTGTTTGTCACGCAAGAGGGATTAGAGAGGCTCCAGAGCCAGCTTGCGCGCCTTGAGAAGGAGCTTCCCGACCTTATTGCCGAAGTGCAGAGGACAGGCGCTTTTGGCGATTTTTCGGAAAATGCGGAGTATCAGGCGGCAAAATACCTGCTGCGGCGCACGCATGGGAGGATTGCGTCTTTGAAAGATCGTCTTAATAGGATTGAAATCATTACCGCGCGCGGCAAACATTCAGATACCGTGCAGATCGGCTCAACGGTCGTGCTGGAAAGCAAGGGGAAACAATTTATCTATCAAATTCTTGGTTCATACGAATCAGATCCTGCCAAGGGCCGCATTTCCCACAAATCTCCTCTGGGGGAAGCGCTCCTTCACCATCGCGCGGGCGACCATATTATCATTGATACACCTAAGGGAGTAATAGGTTATCAAATTCTGAAAATACAGTAAGATTTTTTACTCTCATAATGAACAAGCCAGCATGAAGTTCAATTCATGCCGGCTTTAAAAAATCGCATACCAGAGCCATTCAATGGCTCTGACAAAAGTGGCGGAAAAGGGAATCCGTAATGTATTGCCTATGAGATAGGCAATGAGGAGCCTTCTGTCGCCTGTCCTGCCTATTAATACTAGAGTGGGAACATGAACTGCCCACCCGAATAAAATTGTTGGCCAAGCGGCGACTATACAAACAGCCACGGGGAGACCAAATTTCCCCGCAATTCTTGTAAAGAGTCGCTTTTTGGTGAGGTACGCCGAAGCGCGTACCTTTCTATGAATGTGCCAATTCTGGTTCCTGTTTTTTCTTCCCCTCGTTTTTTTCTTTCTTCTAATCATCCCCCCGAGGCGAAAGTATATGGTACTGGAGACGGTCGAGATGATTATCGCGACTACCATAGCCCACTTGTAGGTGAGACCGATGGTAAATCTCCACCAAAAAATTGAACTGTCAGCGTTAAAGACAGTCCATCCCACTGTCAACAACAACTTAATCCAGTTCATTTTTACTTTCCTTTCTTTTATTTGTTTGTTTTTATCTTTTATATCTTATGGGAGAAAAGATTTTTTGTCCATTGGACGAGTGCAAAGATTGACATAAGAGTTACATTCCACTATTATTAAGACATGCATTAGGGTTCACTTTTTTATCCCTTGAGGGATTTTTTTAATATAAACGTGGAATAATTTGGTAGTCAAGTTATCACGCAGATGAACGCAGTAGCCTCTTTGGCTACTCGCCGATGAGGCGAGATGATCGCCCGCACCACATTATGACGTAATTTTTGTACCTCATCCGTTTAATTCTTGCAGTCACCCCCTTTGCCTTCCCCCCTAGAAGGGGGGAAACATAGGGGGGTGTATAATTTCAATTATGAAAAGTTTGCGAAACGTTGCGATTATCGCTCACGTCGACCACGGGAAAACGACGCTCGTGGACGCTTTGCTGCGGCAATCGAAGGCGAAGCTGAATAAAGACATGGCCGAGAGAGATCTCATCATGGATTCGAATGATATTGAGCGCGAGCGCGGCATCACCATTTTTTCCAAGAACGCCTCGGTGAATTGGGAAGGCACGAAAATAAATATCATCGATACGCCCGGGCATGCGGATTTCGGCGGGGAAGTGGAGCGCGTGTTGACCATGGCGGACGGATGCCTTTTGCTTGTGGATGCGCAGGAGGGGCCTATGCCCCAGACCCGTTTTGTCCTGAAGCAGGCGCTGAAAATGAAATTGAGGATTATCGTGGTCATTAACAAGATAGACAAACCAGCAGCGCGCGTTAATCATGCACTCAATAAAACGTTCGACCTTTTCGTCGAACTGGGCGCGGATGACAAAACGCTTGATTTTCCCGTGCTCTATGCGGCCGCGCGCGAAGGCAAGGCCGGATTAACTCCGGACCTTGGCGCCATGACGAGCATAGCGCCGATTTTCGAAGCAATCATTAAATGCATTCCTCCGCCTGCAGGAAACGCCGACGAACCATTACAGCTATTCATCACCACGTTAAGCAGCGATACGTTCCGTGGCCGCATCGCCACGGGGCGCGTGTATCAAGGGAAGGTGCGCGCGGGGCAGGATGTCGTGCACATAAACCGCAAAGGTGAACAAAAGACCCTGCGGCTCACCTCTTTAATGACATTCGAAGGCTTGGATCGCGTTGATGCGCAGGAAGCGATCGCAGGCGATATTATTGCAATCTCGGGCGTCCCTGAAGTTACCATCGGCGAAACCATTGCTGATTCCTCAAACCCCATTGCGCTGCCGGTAATGGCGATTGAGGAGCCGACGGTGAGGGTTGACATCCGTGTGAATGATTCGCCTTTTGCCGGCATGGAGGGAACCTTCAGCACCTCGCGCCAGGTGCGGGAGCGGCTGTATAAGGAATTGGAGACTGATATGGCGCTTCGCGTGGAAGACGAGCCGGATGGCACCTGGAAAGTTTCCGGTAGAGGGGAGCTCCATCTCGCGATTCTCATTGAGCGCCTGCGCCGGGAAGGCTTTGAGTTTCAGGTGTCGCAACCGCAGGTGATCACCAAAGAAGTAGACGGCACAGTGGTAACGCCGTATGAGCTCGTTTTTATCGAAGTGCCGGAGATGCATGCGGGCGTCGTCATCCAAAAATTGGGCATACGCGGGGGAGAGTTAAAAGAGATGAAAGTGGAGAACGCGATAGCCCACATGGAATTTTCCGTTCCCACGCGGGGCCTCTTCGGTTTTCGCACGGAATTTTTGACCAATACGCGGGGATTGGGAATTCTCAATACCATATTTGACCAATATAAGCCGGAGCACGGCAGTGTCCGGGAGCGCGAACAAGGATCACTGGTCGCGAGCGAGAGCGGGACCACGAATCTCTACGGCCTGATCAATGTGCAGGATCGCGGCGTGTTATTTATCGGGCCCGGTACAGAGGTGTATAGGGGGCAAGTGGTGGGGCAAAATGCGCGTCGCGACGATATCCGCGTCAATGCGTGCAAGACGAAACGGCTGTCCAATATGCGCTCGAAAGGCGAGGGAAGCCAAGAGCATTTTAATACTCCCCACGACATGGACAATGTAGAATATGCCTTGGAATATATTGGCGCGGATGAATTGGTGGAGGTGACGCCAAAGCACATCCGTATCCGCAAGGTGGTGTTGGACGAGAATGAAGCAAAGCGCAAGGAAAAGATAAAAGGGTGATCTCTCGTAATGCCGCAAGAATAATAAAAACATCCAGGCGTGGATGTTTTTATTTGGCCCTTCAGACATTTATGCGGCAATGCATAACGGTTTTTGGAATGTAAAGCTTACATCGAGTCCCCCTCTTAAGATAAGAGGGGTTAGGGGAGTTATGAGTTTGGTGCAAAAAGGGCTTAGGTTCGCCAGACCAGGGCATGCGCGCTCCATTCATAACTCACCCCCACCCTCCCTTATCTTAAGGGAGGGTGTCGAAAGCCGCCCATGGTGTTTGTTTAGAAAAGTCAGAAGAACCTTTTATTCGGGTATGTGCATGGTATAATACGCCTATGCCATATCACAAAGAACACGCAGCCATTTCGCGTATCGCCCAGGAGGTGTTACGGTTGACGAAGAAACATTTCGGCACGATTTTGCAGGTCGCCACCAAGACGGACGTGCGCGATATTTCGTCGTTTCTGGATCATGCTATTGACCGCGTGATTCGAAAACGAATTTCCGCGGCATTCCCCGCAGACATTCTTATCACCGAAGAATTTTCACCGCACCTCGATCCCGCGCATGGGCGCGCATGGGTGGTTGACCCCTTGTGCGGGTCCATGAATGTGGCGCGCGGGGTGAAATTTTTTGCCACCAATATCGCGCTGGTGGAAGGGGGGAAGGTGGTGGCGGCATGGGTTATAGACCATGCGCGCGAAGAGCTTATCTGGGGATTGGGGGATAAGAAAGTGTTTCAAAGCGCGAAAGCGGTGAGACGGTTGAAATATAGTTCCGTGATGAGCGTCGTTGAGATTGAACAAGCATACTATTATAAACTTCCAATAGTGGTGCAAGAACGCATCGCCAGATTCACGGCAGACGCATTGCTCCAGAAAAATATTACCTGTTACAACTATGGCAGTTCGCTTGGTTTCGCATATGTCGCCACAGGCCAGTTGCAAGCGGCTGTGACAGTGAATATTTATCCTTGGGATTTTATTGCGGCGTGTTTTCTCATAGAGCAGAACGGCGGCATTGTGACCAATTTCAACGGCACGCCGTGGAACATACGCTCAAAAAGCATTGTCATGGCAGGGGACAAAAATATTCACCGCACCTTATTGAGACTTTTGAAGAAAAATAAACTCGATAACCTTACGTAAATGCAGACCTATTAAACCAAGTAGCGTGGCCCCGCCTGGGCGGGGCCACACGATCGGTTGAGTCGGAGATAAACTCCGACGCTACAGAGTTGATAAAAGCCGAGGATTATTTACAAATAGATGATATGCGGGAAGCGGTGCTTTACAAAAAATTAGATAAAGGGGGAGTACAGTGTCTTGCCTGCGCGTGGCGCTGTACCATCGCGGAAGGGAAGAGGGGCGTATGCGGCGTGCGGAAAAACGTTGATGGCGAACTCCAGCTTTTGGTGCACAGTTTCCCCGTAAGCGTGAATCTTGATCCAGTGGAGAAGAAACCGCTCTACCATTTCCTCCCGGGCACGAAGATATTTTCCCTTGGGACGGTGGGGTGCAATTTTGCGTGCGAGTTTTGCCAAAATTTCGACATATCACAGGTTACGAAGACAGGGTGGAATGTGGCTGAAGTTGAAGAGGGGCAGGAATATACCCCGGAAACGATCGTGCAGTATTGCCGTGACCATCACATTCCTTCAATCGCCTTTACTTATAACGAGCCTACTATTTTTAGCGAATATGCCGTGGATGTAATGAAATTGGCGAAACCTCACGGTATCAGTGGTGTATATGTTTCAAATGGCTATGAGACGAAGGAGGCGCTCGATTTTCTTGAGGGCTTTATCGATGCGTATAATATAGATTTGAAATCATTCCGCAAAGATTTTTACCAGAAGGTCTGCCATGCGCGCTTGGCTCCTGTGCTTGAGACGATTAAGGCGCTGCACCGGAGAAGCAAATGGTTGGAAATAACAACGCTGTTAATTCCGGGGAAAAATGACCATGCGGAAGAGATCGCACAAATAGCAGAATTTATAAAGGATGTATCGCCTGACATTCCTTGGCACATTTCCGCGTTCCATCCGGAGTACAAAATGACGGAGATTGGCATCACGCCAAGCGAGAAACTTTTTGAAGCGTACGAGATTGGGAAAAAATCCGGGCTTAAATATATTTATACCGGCAATATCGCGGACAAAAGGCACAGCAACACCAATTGTCCGCAATGCGGCTCGGTCCTCATTGAGCGGGACGGCATGTATCATACCAAAGTTATTGCAGAAAAAGGAATCTGCCCGAAGTGCCAGACAAAGATTCCGGGGGTATGGGAATAAAAGATTATTGATACCATACAACGAAATGGTTCATCGCCTCGCTTAAGATTTGTCTGTGCAGAGGCATATAAACGATACATTGTAGCGTGGCAGTTCATCTGCCACCCAAGATGTCGGAGACAAGCTCTGACGCTACAAATGAATAATAACGAATTATTTTAATATGGTCAGAAAACCAAACGTCGCAGGGAGTTTCTACCCCGCAGACAAAGGTGAGTTATCTGCGGAGCTTGAGCGGTGTTTTCGGGATGCCGCGGTTACACCTTCTGAAGTGCAAGGCAAGGGCATAAAGGCCATCATCGCGCCTCACGCAGGATACATATACAGCGGCGCTACCGCGGCAAGCGCGTATCAATTGCTAAAGCGACCTTATCACCGCATCGTACTGTTGGGGCCTTCGCATTATGTAGGATTTAATTCAGTGGCGCTTGATGAGGCTCAAGGGTGGCGCACGCCGTTGGGAGAAGTTGCGCTTGATCAAAAGGCGCTATCTATATTATCACGCAGCGAATATTTTAAAGTGTTGCCGGAAGCGTTTGCGCGCGAACATTCGCTGGAAGTGCAAGTTCCTTTCTTGCAGAAACAATTAAAGTCGTTCAAATTGGTTCCGTTGTGCTGCGGGCAAGAGCTTGCGTCTCTGCCAATCGCGCTGGAATTGAATAATATTATTGATAACGATACGCTGGTGGCGGTGAGTTCAGATTTGTCTCATTATCAACCTCAACAAATTGCGGAAAAGATAGACCATAAAACCATTGATGCTATTTTATCCCGTGATCAAGAAAGGATAAAAATGGATTTAGACGCTTGTGGCAGAGAAGGAATCGTAATTATTAACGAATTAGCAAAGTTAAATAATTGGCAACCGCAGCTGGTTGATTACCGCACGAGCGCCGAGGCATCGGGGGATGAGAGTGCGGTCGTGGGGTATGTGGGAATGGTTTATTATTAATAGACCAGAGCGGAGGGTTATTCGCTCGGGAAGGTCGTCGGCAGACACGCGTCGATCCCGCCAGCGCGGGATCGCGCTCCGCCTCGCCCGAACGATCCGCCTCGGGCGGAACCATGCTCGTTCGGGCTGCGGAGGGTCTGCCCGACGACCACTCCTTCGCTGATATTTTTTCTATATGGGAGAAATTCATAAACAATTGAGCATGGGGGAGAGGAGGAAATTGCTGGAATTGGCGCGGGAGGCGATTGGGAGCAGGTTGCGGGGGGAAGAATTCTCTTGTGATGAAGCGGCGCTTGATTCTGTATTGAAAGAAAAACGGGCTTGTTTTGTAACACTTAACGAAGGGGGCCGGTTGCGCGGATGCATTGGCCATGTGCTCCCTGTGCAAGAGCTATATTTGGATGTTATTGAAAATGCGCAATCAGCAGCGTTTGAAGATCCGCGCTTTGCGCCTCTTGCACTTTCGGAGTTTCCATTCCTTGAGATTGAAATATCTGTGCTTTCGGTCCCAGAACCGTTTTCCTATAACACCACGGAAGAATTAATAGAATATCTCGCGGCGCAAAAGCCCGGGGTCATCCTGAAGAAGAATGGTCGCCAGGCGACATTTTTGCCCCAGGTGTGGGAACAGATTGTGCAGCCTGAAGAATTTCTCACAGAATTGTGCATGAAAGCAGGTCTTGCGCCTGATGAATGGAAGAAACAGGTAATGATTCAAATTTATTATGCTGAACATTTTACGCTATCTTAAATATGAGCTCATCGCATTGTTGGTGTGCGCTGTCGCGGGCGGGGTGGGGTATTACGCATATTCACAGCTGGCTGCGGTAGACGGAAACCAGCGTGATCTCGCGAAAAAGTGTCCCAATTGCAAAAAGAACTTGGCAACGCGCAAGGCGATATTGCTTCGCTCACCAAAGCGCTGGCTGACGTGCAGGGGAAACCTGTAGAGGTAGTGCGGCAGGAAATTATAAAAGAAAAGACGCAGGATGAAGTGCTCATTGCCGCCGTGGCTAAAGTCGCGCCCGCAGTGGTATCCCTCGTGGTGACAAAAGACGTGCCGCAGCTGGAAGTGGTGTATGTGAATCCTTTTGGCGATGACCCATTTTTCAAAGATTTCGGATTCAGGATCCCTCAATACCGGCAGAAAGGGACAGAAGAGAAGAAGGTGGGTGCGGGCACGGGCTTTATCATCCGCAGCGACGGCTATATTCTTACGAATCGCCATGTGGTGGAAGATCGCGAGGCGCGCTTTACTGCGCTGCTTTCCAACGGCGTGCAGGAGCTTGCAGACGTAGTGTATAGGGATGAGGAGAATGATATCGCCATATTAAAAATAGCGCGCAAAGGGCTTACCGCAGTTTTTTTCGGCGATTCAGAATCTTTAAAGCTCGGGCAGTCGGTATTTGCCGTCGGGAACGCTCTGGGCGAATACAATAATTCCGTGTCGGTCGGCGTCATCTCCGGCCTCAAACGCACGATTCAGGCATCAAGCAGTTCCGGCAGCGAGACGCTCGAAAATGTCATTCAGACGGATGCCGCGATCAATCCGGGCAATTCCGGCGGGCCATTGTCTAACTTTGACGGGAAAGTCGTGGGCGTAAACGTCGCCACCGTAATAGGGTCTGAAAATATCAGCTTCGCCATCCCCGCCAATATCGTGAAGTCCATCATCGCGTCGGTGTTGAAGTAAAATACCCGTATCATGCGCTGACTTACGCAGACTAGACGCAGACATACGCGGACAGGATAGATTATAAATGAGGAAGGCAGCAAGTAGAATTGCTGCCCTTTTTTGTGAAGCCGAGCGGATTCGAACCGCCGATCTCTCCTTTAATATGGAGCGCTCTACCACAGACCTCTGGCGACCTCGCGACTAATCGCCCTAGGATCATACTGAGCTACGGCCTCAATATATGTAGTGGAGAGGATAGCAAGGGGAAAAAATTTGGTCAAGCGCTCTACTTTCATTTATAGCATTGTTTCTTTATGGTACATTGAATAGGCGGATAATCCGCTGTTTATGAATGAAGAATTTACCCCGTTACCAGAACGCTACGGTCGTAAGACTATGGATGAATGTTTATCAACCCCAAAGGGGAATGATGACCAATATCATGGCCGTAAGCCCATAGTAACGGGGTTTACCTTTCAAGGTCTCACGGAGCAAGAAGCGCGTGAAAGGCTGAGACAAGAGGGATACAATGAAATTCCTTCCGAGAAACGGCAGGGGATTTTGGCGCTCTTTTTCAAGGTGCTGCGGGAACCCATGCTCCTCATGCTGCTCATCGCGGGCACTATTTACTTATTCCTCGGAGATGCACGGGAGGCGCTCATGCTGCTCACCTTTATTGCGGTAGTGATTGGCATTACTTTTCTCCAAGAGCGTAAAACGGAAAAGGCAGTCGAAGCCTTGCGCAACCTGTCGAGCCCGCGCGCGCTCGTGATCCGCGACGGCAAGGAAATGAGGATCTCGGGACGCGAGGTGGTAAGGGGCGATCTGGTGGTAGTGAGGGAGGGGGATCGGGTGCCTGCGGATGCCATGGTGCTCTCGTGCGAACATTTGTCGGTGGACGAGTCGTTGCTTACCGGCGAATCGCAAGCAGTCAGAAAATCAGAAGGGAAGGAGAATCATCTTGCGGTCGCGCGTCCGGGAGGGGATGATCTTCCGTTCGTGTATTCGGGCACCATGGTAGTACAGGGACGGGGCATCACAAGAGTAGCCGCCACGGGTGCGCATACCCAGATGGGCAAGATTGGGAAATCGCTCGCCGCGATCCGTGAAGAAGACACGCTTCTCAAGAAGGAAACAAACAAAATCATCCGCGTCGTTGTGGCCATAGGCGCGTTCCTCTGCATCATCGTTGTGTTGCTCATCGGTTTGAGCCGCGGCAACTGGCTCGAAGGATTCCTTGCAGGATTGACCTTGAGTATGGCAATGCTGCCGGAAGAATTTTCAGTGGTCCTTATCGTATTCCTCACGCTCGGTGCGTGGCGTATTTCCAAAAGGAACGTGTTGGCGCGGCATATGCCCGCCATTGAGACGCTCGGCGCGGCGACGGTCTTGTGTGTAGACAAGACAGGCACGCTTACCAAAAATCAAATGACCTTGAAAGAACTCTCAAGCAACGGAATGTATGAGGAAATTACCTCTAAAGACGGACAAGCTCTTCCTGAGCAATTTCATGAGCTCATAGAGTACGGCATGCTCGCGAGCCAGACAGAACCCTTTGATCCGCTTGAAAAGGAGCTCCTGCGTTTGGGATCCATTTTATTAAGCCAGACTGAGCATATCCATAAGGATTGGGAATTAGTAAAAGAATATCCGCTTTCAAAGGAGTTGCTCGCGCTCTCGCACGTGTGGAAGTCTCCTGATGGGGAACAATATGTCATTGCGGTAAAAGGATCGCCTGAAGCGATCACGGATCTCTGCCACAGTACTCCGCAGCAGATAGGAGAAATTGAGAGGCAGGTGGAAGCAATGTCACGGAAGGGATTGAGGATATTGGGAGTGGCAAAAGCGATATTTAAAAAAGTCCATCTGCCCACCACGCAGCATGTCTTTGCATTTGAATTCGTGGGGCTTTTAGGTTTTGCTGATCCTTTGCGTTCCTCCGTGCCTGAGGCGGTAAATGATGCACAACGGGCGGGCATGCGCATTATCATGGTGAGCGGGGATTATCCCGGCACCGCGCAGGCGATCGCGCGGGAAGCAGGGCTCCGCAGCCCTGAATATTTCCTCACCGGTCCGGAACTCGAAACGATGGATGAAGCGGCGCTGCGCGAGAAAGTCAAAACAGTGAATATATTCGCGCGGATAATGCCGGAACAAAAGTTGGCGCTTGTGGAAGCGCTGAAAGCGAACGGCGAAATTGTGGCCATGACAGGCGATGGGGTGAACGACGCGCCCGCGCTCAAGTCCGCACACATCGGCATAGCTATGGGAGCGCGGGGGACTGATGTCGCGCGCGAGGCGTCCGATCTTGTGCTTCTTGACGACGATTTTTCATCTATTGTGAGTGCCGTGCGGCTCGGCAGGAGAATTTTTGACAACCTGAAGAAAGCGATGGGTTACATCGTTGCGGTGCACGTCCCCATCGCGGGCATGTCGCTTCTGCCTGTGGCGCTGCATCTCCCTCTCGCGCTGTTGCCTGCGCATATTGCGTTTCTCGAGCTCATCATTGATCCCGCCTGTTCCGTGGTATTTGAGGCAGAACCGGAAGAGCGCGACGTGATGGAGCGCCCGCCCCGCAATCTCAAAAAGCCATTGTTAAGCAGGATGACGGTGGGGGTAAGCCTCCTGCAAGGATTGAGCGTCCTCGCTGTGGTATTCGCGATGTTTCAAATCGCCCTCATGATGGGGAAGGGGGAGGCTGATGCGCGGACCTTGGCATTTTCCACGCTGGTGTTTGCTAATATCTTCCTCATCATTACGAATCTTTCATCTACACAAGGATTAGTGCGCACGCTCCGCACGGGCAACAAGACTTTGCACTGGATTGCGGCAGGAACCCTTCTCGCTCTTTTAATCGTGCTCTATACGCCTCCTTTGCGGAATTTGTTCCATTTCAGCGTGTTTCATGTGAGCGACCTCATCGTCACGTTTATCGCGGGGATCGCGAGCCTCCTGTGGTTTGAAGGGTTTAAGATAATACGAAGGATATTCGTCTCATCACGTGTTTAGCCCATGATATGGATTTATCCATTATTGTACCGGTGTATAATGAAGAAGTAATTATGGAGGAGAAAGTGCGCGCGATTGTTGATTTTTTCTCGACGCGAAGATTGACGTGGGAATTTATCATCGTGGATGACGGATCAGGAGACGGGACAAGGAGGCTGCTTGAAGCGTGCAAGGAAAAGTACCCGCAGCTTAATGTGATTTCGATAACACACAGAGGGAAGGGTGCTGCGGTGCGGGAAGGGTTTTTGAGAGGCACGGGAGACTGGTTGCTGTTTTTCGATGTTGATTTATCTACGCCGCTCATCATGTTTGACGCTTTTTGGGCAAAGCGCAATGAGAGGAAGGTGCTTATAGGATCGCGGGCACTGCCTGATGCGCACGTGAAAACGCATCAATGGTGGCTGAAGGAACGGGTGGGGAAATTCGGCAATACGCTGACCCGTATACTGCTTCCCATACCTTTCCGCGACACGCAGTGCGGGTTTAAGATGTACCCGGGCTCATTCCGGCAGCTTCTGCCTTTAAGCGTTACCAATGGCGCGGCGTTTGACATCGAATGGCTTCTCATTGCGGCAAATAATGGGTATGATGTAGAAGAGATTCCGGTGGAGTGGACGAATCGTGTTGAGAGCAAATTTGGTATGGGAGAATATTTGAAGGCAATCTATGAGCTAGGAAAGGTTGTGGCGATGCAGAGAAAAGGAAAGTATATTAAATAATAAGACGTCACAAGGTGGGAGCTGTGACGCCTTTCCCCGGGAGGTAGGATTATTTCTTACCAGCGTTTTTGCCAGATTTATGGTACGGCATATTATGACGCTTATTGGTGTGTCGGCCACCACCCTGGTGACCGTCTGCTGGTTTCACCTGCCTTCCCCTTCTCTTCTTCTTTTTCACATATCCTCCATCATTTAAAGGTTAGATATGACGGTGACCTAAACGTAAGAATTAATTTAACAACTGTCAAGTATATTATTGACTTTATTGGTATTTATGATTATAAACAAAGCCTGGATCGTCGCCGTGGACATGGGCTACGGGCATCAACGGGCGGCGTATCCTTTGAAGCAATACGCGTATGGCGGTGAGATAGTGAATGCGAATCGCTACCCCGGCATACCCCAGAAAGACAAAAAAATATGGCAGCAGGGCCAGGAAGTGTACGAGTTCATGTCGCGGTTCAAAAAGGTGCCTGTCATCGGCGAAGCGGCATGGGATCTCTATGACCAGTTCCAGGAGATTGACCCTTTCTATCCGAAACGCGACCTTTCAAGGCCCTCGCTCCAGCTCAAGAGCACGTATTCTCTCATCCGGAAAAAGCGATGGGGAGAACATTTTATCAAGCGTTTGGCGAAAAATCCTTTACCTTTGGTGAGCACTTTCTTTATTCCTGCCTATCAGGCGGAAGAGTTTAATTATCCGGGTGATATTTATATCGTGGCATGTGACGCAGACGTGAGTCGCGCGTGGGCGCCTCTGAAGCCTTCTCGCAGCCGGATTAAGTATCTTGCGCCGACCGAAAGGGCGGTTGAGCGCCTGAAGCTCTACGGCGTGCGTACAGACCAGATTACGCTCACCGGATTTCCTTTGCCGCGTGAAAATAGGGGTGTGCGCAATAGCGTGGTGAAAGCCGACCTTGCGGAGCGTCTGGTGAACCTTGATCCAAAGCGGGTGTATTGCCGCAAATACCATCGCACTATCAGGGAGCATGTGGGAATATTGCCGAAACGTGCGAACCACCCGCTCACCATCATGTTTACCGTGGGCGGCGCCGGGGCGCAGCGCGATTTGGGGCTCACCATTGCCGAGAGCTTTTATCATGAGCTCAGTGATGACCATACGAGGCTGGTACTGGTCGCCGGCATTCACAACGACGTGAGCCGTTATTTCAGAGAGGGGATTGCGCGTCTGGGCCTGCGCAAAGCATTTTCCAAGGGAAGCCTTGAAATCATCTTTGCCGCTCAAAGGGAAGAATATTTTCAGAAATTTAATGTTGCGTTGCGCACCACCGACATCCTTTGGACGAAACCCTCGGAACTGGTGTTCTATGCGGGGCTTGGCATCCCCATTATCTGCTCTGATCCCATAGGCTCGCAGGAATTTTTCAACCGCCGCTGGGTCAGGGAAGTGGGCGCAGGCACCAAACAATTGAATCCCCGCTATGCGGCAGAATGGATCAAAGATCTCCTCAATGAAGGCTGGTTTGCAGAAGCGGCGATGCAGGGGTATCTAGACATTGAACAAGAAGGAGTTGAGAATATCGAGAAGGCGGTGCTTGGCTGAATGGTTAAAAGGCTACATGGTTAATTATTGAAAGGTGAAAAATAGGAGTTGTGGATAACTGATGTTGTAGTATATCAGCACGTATGGTATCTTACGTATAATATCAATTTTATGAGGAATTTCATTGCACAAAATACCGTCATGTCGTACGTCTGCCTTCCGCAAGCGCTCCTTGCGAAGCGTTTTGCATGGATTATTGATTTTCGGATAAGGCCTTGAGTGTAAACACATATTTTTAAATAACAAGAAACACACACTCGGGCCTCACACAAGCCCGAGAATTTATTTTTTATAGAAAAAACCGCAGCATGTCATCCCCGACTTGATCGGGGATCCAGAAACAAATAAACGCCTCAATAACAAAGATTTTTTCCGCGAAAGCCCTATTTGTCATCCTGAGTCGAGTCGAAGGATAGGCAAATATAATTCCAAATACAGGCTAGGACATTTACGGAAAAAATTTTAAACCTATAAATCCAAATTGTTCTAACCAACAGAGAGGTGTTGTATGTGTAATTTTCTAGTTCTTGTTAAAGTAGATGGGGAACAGATTTTAGACGATATTGACCTACCACTTCAAGAGCTGATGGGAATGCAGGAGGTTTTTTTCGAATTACCACCTCCTGGTAACCCAAAAGGGGAAAGGGGAGTTGTGAAATGTAGAATTATTTATATTGAAACAGGAGGGGTATACCCTATCTTTGTTGTAACGAGAATAAACTAATTTTTTTATAAAAATAAAAATTGTTCACTAAGCCCATCATATTTTGATGGAAATAAAAAACGAAAGGAGGTGATGTTTTATGGGCGGCCAGCCCAATAAATACGAGTCGCCTGGGGATCCTCCCGATTGGAGGGCCTAAGGCGAAGAAGGCATCGGGATATATATATAATATCACCGATGCCTCTTTCATTTTATAAGGGGAAATGATGAGCAGTATATCAAAGTGTCATCAAAATATTGCCTGCCCGGTCGGATGACTGGGCGACCGCTAAAAATGATGACAGTTAAAATTTAATATATTGAGAGTGTAGAACAATTCAGGAGAAAGGTGTTCACGCAGATCAACGCAGATACTCGGCCGCAATAAACTTCGTATAAAGCATGGTGGAGAGTGTGATGCGGCCGAACGCAGATATACGCAGATATTTTTCTACTGTCTCATATTTTATTGATTTTTTTGTTTCTGGATCCCAGATCTCGGTCTGGGATGACAAGAAACGTGTAAGTCCTGACAGGTTAAGAATAGGAAACGTACCATTTGGCCCGAAATGGTATATTGTCGAATGCGTACGCACTCACTGTGTGGGCATCGCCATCCTCGCGGTTTAAGCCCCCCTCTTGATCTCCCCCCTGATAGGGGGGAGACCACACGCCTTGTCCTCCCCCTAAAAAGGGGGAGGTATGGCGGGGGTGTTTTAGGGGTGGGAGCATGTGAGTCCAGTGTAATTCCATTTGACCCGAAACCTCCCCTCGCGTCCCTTCCTTCTCGAGGAGGGGATATTCAGATAGTGCGCTTGTTTCAAGTTCTCAATTCGAATATAATAGAAATGAGGCTATTGAGGGACTACATAAATCGAAATGGTTACTAGAAGGGACAAATTTGGTGAAATATCGTACCCTGATTACATAAAATAGCACGTTAACAATGTTCGCAGCGCGGAAATGGCGATCAGTATCGTTGGTCACCACCACGGCGCTGCTGAACACTAAAAAAAGCTTTTTCAAAAAGATAGGGAGAAAGGAGGTGATGATGATGGGATGTAGTCCAGATAAAGCTGGTTGTGCTTCCGGGACTCCTCGGAAGACTTCGATCCAGAAGACTCCTCGGAAGACTTCGATCCAGAAGACTCCTCGGAAGACTTCGATCCAGAAGACTTCGCGGATCCGGTAAATTATAAGTTCACTTACTCACCTCACCGCGTTTTAAGCCATTCAGGGTCCCTATCCTCTGGATGGCTGTTATTTTTTATAAAAGAAGATTCAAGATAATATTAAAGTGTCATAAAAATTTTGCGTACGCAGAAAAATGATGACAGTTTTGTGGTGCGAACTGGGCACAGATTTGCGTGGACTTAACGCAGACAACGCTGACATCATTGTCACCGTAGTGGTCGGAGATAAACTCCGACGCTACGAACGTGAGATCATAGACGAGCTATGACGCTACAAACGACAATTGTATGTAGCGTGGCAGTTTATCTGCCACCACGTGGTCGGAGACAAGCTCCGACGCTACGGATTGAAATTGCCAGAGGTAAGATCATGGAACGAGGTTCAAAAAGGGAAACGTGCCATCTGGATCTAAATGGCTCATTTTTTAGCGTTAAAATACTATTTTGTGGTATAATTTTTATATTATTATCAGGATAACGTGACCGGAATGAAAAAACAGACTGCGTTTTTGGCTATAATGATAGTGCTTTTTTTGTTGCCCATTCCTATATTTGCGGCGCGGACGGTGAAAACCGCGGGGAGTAGCACCGTCTATTATGTGGATGACGGAGGGGTGAGGCATGCGTACCCAAACCAACATACGTACCGTAGTTGGTTTGGAGGGACCCTTCGACAAGCTCAGGGTGACAAATTAATTGAAACGGTGAAGGTTGAAGAGTTGGCGGGGATTGCGTTGGGGAAAAATGTGACGATGCGGCCCGGGTCCTTGGTGAAGATTCCTACTGCGCCGCAGGTGTATGCGGTGGAGGCAGGCGGCATATTAAGGCCGATAGTGGGAGAGCAGACGGCAATCGACCTCTGGGGGAAGGATTGGGCAAAGAAAGTAATAGATATGCCAGAGGTATTTTTCAGCGATTACCAGATTGGCAAATCAGTGCGGGGAAGGGCGGATTTGCCTGATGGCACGTTGGTGAAATTGGAGACCCCCCCAAGTGAGCCCCCCCTTGGTAAGGGTGGGACAAGTGCGAATTACTATTATTTCAAGGATAAAGGAGTTTTGAGACCATTTAAGGATGTCGCGGCGGTTAAGGAGAATAGGTTGGATACGAGTGTAGCGGTGGTTATCCCGCAATTATTTCCCATACGAACCCGCGTGATAAGCGGGTTAGAGTCGCGGATTGTCGAGCCACAATGGGACCTTTTGATAAATTCCGTGGACTGCGAAGCGGCAAATTTGCGCGCTGCTGTAATTTATCTTTCCCGCGGTTCCGGGAATACTGTCACGAAATTAAACCTGTGGCGCACTTCGGTGGCGTCCTCCTGGGAGAGGAGAACCGACGTGCTGTCGCTTATCTCTATTGATCCTGTGGAAGAGATGGTATTGGAGGATCGCTTTTTAGGCAGTACCACCCTTGAGATGCAGGAAATCAGCCGCACGTTTTTTGATACGCACCGCGATGTGTATGATTTCCTCTTTGTCTGGAACCCCGCCGTGCCGGTCAATGGCACGAAGGAACTTGCTGATTTTTGGCCGGTCACCAACCAGATCGACGGTTTGGGAAAGGCGGCGTTCGAGCGCGGTGAACTCTATGGCAGCAAGGGAAAGCTCAAAGCAGTAATCAATATGGGAAGGCCGGGCGATTATCCCATTGATGACACCGCCGGCATGGCAAGGGCGGTTGAAACGGGGCTGCATGAGCTGCTCCACCAATGGAGCGGGGAAGCGGATTATAAGGACAGCAAAGGAGCCGATCGCACTGATCTGCAGACCGCGGACGGCTATCACTGGTCGCCTCTTGCGGATCTCATTTCCCCGCTTGGCGGATGGGGATGGAGGGACAACGGCGACGGTACGCTCACTTCAAAGCGTTCTCTTTATACCACCCAGCAGCTAGCAGATCTTCATTTTCCTGATCTTGATTTATATTTGATGGGATTGGTGCCGAGGCATTCTGTGGCGCCGTTTTCCTATATCGTGCCCACTGCGGCAGGCGTTTCGCTCACGGATACGGTCGTGGGAACCCTCCGGAGCGTTAGCATCGATGACGTGGTGTATGGGAATGGTGTGAGAAGGTGCACAAACCGTAACATGGGTTATATTCAGGAGATTTGGTAAGTAAAAAATATTATTGTTTATTACAAGTATTAAAATTTTCAATTTTCAAGTCTCAATTATCAATTAATTTTCAATTTATCAATGTTTGAAAATTGGAAATTGAGATTTGAAAATTATTATCATAATTTATGTCTTGGTTTACCATCGCCATCATCGCTTATATACTTCTCGCGCTTGTCAACGTACTCGACAAGGTCATGATGGAGAATTTCGTGAAGGATGCGCGCGTGTATACGTTTTTGGTGGGAGTATTTGGGCTCCTCTCCATCGTGCTCGCGCCCTTAGGATTGACCCTGCTCTCCGCGCCGTTGTTGGGGATCGCGCTTGTTTCCGGGATATGGATGTTTTTCGGGCTCCATTGGTTTTTCCGCGCGTTGAGTTTGGGAGAAGCTTCGCGGGTCATACCGCTCTCCGGCGCTTCCATCCCCACCCTTACCGTGCTGCTTGCCTTTATCGTGCTCGGTGACACCTTTTCCCCGTGGCAGATGTCAGCGATCATCCTTCTCATCGCCGGAAGCGTGCTCCTCACCCATATACCGCAGGAGCACCACTGGTGGAATGCGGTGATCAACCGTTTCCGCCATCCCCGCAAGTACCATGACGTGCTGCTTGCCGTGGGTTCGGGATTTGCGTTTGCGCTCTCCTATGTTCTTTCCAAGTACGTGTATGACCAATCCTCATTTGTCACCGGTTTTATCTGGGGGCGCATTGGCACATTCCTCGCCGCCCTCTGTTTGCTCACCATCCCGAAGGTCCGCGCGCATCTTAAAGAAACATTCACCCATTTTATCTCTCCGAAAGGCGCCATGTTTTTCGGGAACCAAGGGTTAGGAGCGCTCGCAGTGGTGCTCCATAGCTATGCGGTGTCGCTGGGAAGCGTTGCATTGGTGCAAGCGCTGCAGGGCGTGCAATATGCCACGGTGTTTACGATTGCGATACTCGCCTCCATCTTCAGGCCGAAATTATTGAAAGAATATCTCACCCCGCGGGTGCTCATGGAAAAATCATTTGCGATTCTTTTAGTCATCCTAGGGGTGGCGATGATAGCACTGCTGTGAGATGTATTTCGTATCACGTATTATGTATTATGGGCACGTTCACCGATGCCTAATACGTAATACCTACTGCCTAATACGAAAGGCATGAGAGGGTAGAATTCCATATATGGATCAGATAAATGAAGAAATAATCAGTTTCCCTCATGGTTTCCTCTGGGGCACGGCGACTGCTGCCCATCAGGTGGAGGGGGATAACGTTCATAGCGATTGGTGGAGTTGGGAAAGAAGCGCGCAAAAGCTGGAGGCATTAAGGCAAGAAGGTAAGAACGCGGATGATTATATTTCAGGGCATGCGTGCGATCATTATCACAGGTTCGAGGAAGATATTAATTTAATAAAACTTGGAGGGCAAAACGCGCACCGGCTGTCGCTTGAGTGGTCACGCGTGGAGCCGGAGGAAGGAGTGTGGGATGAAAAAGAAATTGAACACTATCGGGAGGTTCTAGAAATGCTGAAGCAGAGGGGTATCAAAACATTTGTTACTTTGTGGCACTTTACGAACCCGCAGTGGTTTGCGGAAAAGGGAGGATGGCTGAAGAGGAGGAACGTGAAATATTTCGTGCGGTATTGCGAGAGGGTAGCGCGGATTTTAGGCGATTTGGTCGACGTATGGACGACCATCAATGAGCCGAATGTATATGCGCAGGTTGCGTATAATTGGGGCGTTTGGCCGCCGCAGCATCGCTCATATCTGGAGTCATTGAAGGTTTTTTGGCATTTGGCACGCGCGCACCGCCGTTCCTATGCGATATTGCATCGCCTCACGCCGCACGTGCCGGCGGGCGCCGCGATTAACGTGGTTTCGTATGTCGCGCATACGCCGCACCGGTTCTCCTCCCACGTTTCGGTGTGGCTTATGCATATGGCGACAGGTCACCTGTTTTATACACTCACCGGCAGGAACACGCACGATTATATTGGCATGAATTATTATTTTCGCACGCGCCTTAAAAATTTATCCTGGAGCCTGAACCCTTCTTTCGTGGATGTGCGCTCACATGGCAGAGAAACTTCGTCGTTGGGATGGGAAATTTATCCCCAAGGATTGTTTGAGTCGCTTGTTGATCTCTCACGCTACCACAAGCCAATTTATATCCTAGAGAACGGCATTGCGACAGATGACGACGGCCAGCGTGCCCGCTTTATCCTTTCACACCTGCGCGAAGTGTATCACGCGATTCGGGAGGAAGTGGATGTGCGGGGCTATTTCCACTGGTCGCTTCTCGACAATTTCGAGTGGCATGAAGGCTGGAGGCCGAAATTCGGGCTGGTCGCGGTGGACCGGGAGACATTCAAGCGCACTCCCAAAGAATCGTTTTATCTGTATAAAAGAATTGCAGAAGACAATGCGATAAACCCTAAACTCTCTCGCTACGCGAGATCTGGCGTAGCCAGATAAATCCTAAATACTAAACAAACTCAAAATTTCCCGCTTCAGCGGGATCCCGCTTACCTTAAAAAGAAAGAATTCAAGGTGCGGGACAAAATTCAAATATTTTAGTTTAGTATTTCGTGCTTAGGATTTGGAATTTCTCATATTTATGGATTTTTTAGAGACCTTTATTCCATTCATAAGAAAGAAACGCGAACATGAGCGGCGCAAGAGGCGCATTTTGCACGTGGCGATGATTGCGGCGATTGTCATTGTTTTGTTATGCAGTGCGGCGGTGATTGCGTACCGCATGCGCAATCGCATTCCCGACGGCATTGCACAGGAGTGGGGCGTGACGTTTTCAAAAAAATATGCAGAAGAATTGGGCATCCCTTGGCAGGACGTTTTTGTTGGCCTCCTTGATAACCTTCGCGTGCGCTTGATCCGCATTCCTGCGTATTGGGATGAAATTGAGCCAGTGCCCGGCCAATATCATTTTGCCGACCTTGATTGGATGCTTATGGAAGCTGACCGCCGAGGAGCGAAAGTTCTCATTGCCGTAGGCCGCAGGCTGCCGAGATGGCCTGAGTGTCACGATCCTCTTTGGCTCAAAGACGCGGACCAGCGCAGAACGTCATCCCGCTTAGCGGGACCTCAATCGCGGAATAACGCGGAAAGTGAAGATGAGGCAAAAGAGGCGTTGCTGATGTATATTCGTACGGTGGTGGAGCGGTATCGCAAACATCCGGCGGTGGCGGCGTGGCAGGTGGAAAATGAGCCTCTTTTAAGCGTATTTGGCATCTGCCCTCCTCCTGACAAGGCTCTTTTGGATGAAGAAATCAAGCTGGTGAAATCTCTTGATGAGAAGCCGGTTATCCTCACTGATTCAGGGGAGCTCTCGGACTGGATCGAGCTCTCGTCGCGCGCGGACATTCTCGGCGTGAGTTTATACCGTCTGGTGTGGAACCAGTATTTTGGGTATTTCCATTGGCCGCTCCCTGCATCATATTACCGGAAAAAAGCAGAGCTCTCTTTGAGTCGCGTCAAGGACGTGGTCATCACCGAGGTGCAGCTTGAGCCGTGGACTGGCGAGCCGATCATCGGAGTGCCAATAAGCGAGCAGCGTCGCACCTTTGACCAAGAACGATTTCATGATACTATTGAGTACGCGCGCGAGACAGGGTTGAGGCAGATTTATCTCTGGGGGGCTGAGTGGTGGTATTGGATGAAGGTGCAGGGGTATCCTGAATATTGGGAAGGAGCGAGGGAAGTGTTTCATAAAAAATCTCAAATCCCAATTTCCAATGACCAATAAAATTCAAATTTCTAAATCCCAAATGTTGGATATTGAGGTTTGAAGTATTGATTGGGCATTGAGGATTGGGCATTATTGGTGTAGTTTATTTCATCGTATCGGAATTTCAATTTCCGCGTTATTCCGCGTAAAGGGCAAGCCTGCCACGTACCGTGCCACAGGCTCTGGTGCGGGGCGTGACGTTCCGCGTGAGTCCGCGATTAATGCCGAAGGCTTAATTTATGATTCATACATCAAAAAGAATAAAAATCATAGCTTTTGCTTTCGCCTTGCTTATTGTCGCGAGTGGCGGGTTATTGCTTTTGCGCCGGAAGGAAACAGCGTCAGTGCCACAGCCCCCAGTGGTGAAACGCTTAAAAGTGGTTACTACCATTCTGCCGCTGTATCTGACTGCACGCGAAGTAGGAGGGCCGCTCGTGGATGTGGTGAATCTGATTCCCTTAACGGCGCAGCCGCACGGTTACCTTTTAACCGAGGAAGATATCCGCAACCTTGAGGACGCCGATATTGTCATCACCTCAGGCACTACAATTGATGCATGGGCTGATGAGGCGCTCAAGATTCTTGATCCTTCCCAGGTAAGCATCCTTCCGGTGGGCAAACGGTTGGAGCTCAAGCCGCAATTGCCGCTTCTTGCGGGCGGGAAGGCTTCTGGAGAGTTAGATGAACACTTCTGGCTCGATCCGGGAAGGATGATACTAGCGGTGTCTTCCATCAGGGATGCCATTTCTGAAAAAAACCCCCCACATAAGGATCAATATTGGGTTCAAACATCGTTTTTTCTGGAAACGCTCGGCATGATAGACCGTGATTTTAGGGAACGATTCAAAGGGGCGGCAAGCACGCGCATCGTGAGCAGCCATTTGTCCATGGCGCATTTTATTTCATCCTTTGATCTTGTGTGGGTGGGAGCGATTGCCGCAGAACCTGACGAGGCGCCCATTCCCGCCCACGCGGACGCGTTAGTGCGCCGTATGCGTGCGGACAAGGTGCGTGCAATATTCAGTGACAGCCTTACGGATGAGTACGCGTTAAAAGCGGCTAAAGAATCAGGAGCGAATCTTTTCTTGTTTGATAATTTAGAGGTAGCAAGCACAACGCCTGAATCCTATGAGACCATTATGCGGAGAAATATGATGACGATGTCGCGAGCGTTAGGCTATCAGCCGGTGATGGAGTAATGATGATTACATGGTTACACTGTTGTATGGTTAAAATAGAGGTGAGCAACGAAAATCTGGAATTTGATATTAGGATTTGCCCAGTCATCCGACTGGGCACCCCGTCGAATGACGGGATGGATTTCGGATTTAGTATTTTTTAATAGCGGGGTGTAGCGAAGTGGTATCGCGCACGGTTCGGGACCGTGAGATCGGGAGTTCAATCCTCCCCACCCCGATTTGATAATTTTATTTATTATTAATTAATACGACTATGAAAGGCTATATTGCGAACATCGAAAAAATCACGCTGGAGAATGAAAATTTTCGCAAGGTGCTCTATACCGCAAAGCACAGCCAGCTGGTGGCGATGAGCCTGAAACCAAAAGAAGAAATCGGCGAGGAAGTGCACACGCTCGACCAGTTCATCAGGATTGAAGAAGGGGAGGGGTTAGCGGTTCTTGATGGCGTCGAGTATGCCATACATGATGATTATGCCGTGGTAGTACCGGCGGGAGCCAAGCACAATATTATCAATACTTCCTCGGAAAAACCGATGAAGCTCTATACGCTTTATTCGCCTCCTGAACATCAGGATGGGGTGGTGCGCGAGACCCGCGAGGAGGCGATGGCGAAAGAAGAGCATTTTGACGGCAAGACGACGGAGTAGGAGGGAATTGTTAAATTGTTAAATGGCTAATGGTCATATTACTATAGTGAGTTGCTCACCTTATTCCGATTTGTCATTCCTGATTTATTCAGGAATCCAGTAACAAAAATATAAAATCGATCGTTATGGTAGTTCTGGTTTTCTGGATCCCGCATCTTGAGTGCGGGATGACGGTGAGGAATCGGAATTTGAATAGCAATTGAGTATGTCTGCATAAATCAGCGTGATAACCTTTTATCGAACTGTTCCTGTAATCTATTTATGAAACTAGTAACGAAACAAACTTTTTCACTTCTCTGGCGTCATGCGAGGCCGTACAAGAAGCTCCTTTCATTCATGATCGCGACGCTGGCGATGGGCATGATACTCGAAACGGTGGTCCCGCTTTTCTATAAGCGGTTTTTTGATTTGTTAAGCGACGGTTCAGTCCCGCGCGCTGCACAGACCGGCGCGCTTATCCGCACCGTTATCATAATCCTGATGCTGTACCTCGTGGAGTGGATCCTCTGGCGTGTTACCACCTTTGCGAACAATTACTTCCAGCCGCGCGTCATGTCTGACATCCTTAATTCTTCGTTTGAATATCTCCATGCCCATGCCTACGGCTTTTTCGTAAACCGCTTCGTGGGAGCGCTGGTGCGTAAGGTAAACCGCCTTGTGGATGCGTTTGAAAGCATCGCCGATAGGATATGCTGGGATTTGCTGCCCATGGCCATACGCATCGTGACCATCCTCATCGTGCTGTGGTTTCGCAGTACCACCGTTGCGCTTGTCATGATGGTATGGATTGTCTTTTATCTTGCCGTGAACTACGCGTTTACGATGTTCAAGCTCAAATACGACGAGCAGAGCGCGACGGTTGATTCGCGGGTCACCGCGCATTTGGGCGACACGATTACGAACAACGTCAACATTAAGCTCTTTACTTCCTTAGCGAGTGAATTGCGCTCGTTCAAGCGTATCACGACTGATCAATTTAAAATCAGGAAGTTCGTGTGGGATTTAAGCGCAATCCTTGAGGCGATCCAGGCGCTGTTTATGATTTTTCTTGAGTATGCGATTTTCAGGATTTCTATACACTATTGGGCAATGGGGGTTTTCAGCATCGGCGATTTCGTGCTTATCCAAGCCTACCTTCTGCAGATATTCAACCGCCTCTGGGATTTCGGCCGCATCATCCGCGATATTTATAAGCGTTTGGCGGATGCCGAGGAAATGGTGGAGATACTCCATACGCCGCACGGAGTGCAGGATGCCTCGAATGCAAAAAAATTAGTGGTGAAGAATGGTGAAGTTGATTTTCGGAAAATACATTTTACCTATACGGGAGTGCAGGACGTGCTCCATGATTTTTCACTGCTGATACGCCCCGGGGAAAAAGTTGGCTTGGTGGGGCCGTCGGGAGCAGGCAAGTCCACCATTACCGCGCTTCTTTTCCGTTTTTATGATGTCACGAAGGGGGGTATTTATATTGACGGCATTAATGTTAAACAGGTGACGCAACGGTCGCTGCGCGAGAGTATCAGTCTGGTCCCGCAAGATCCCATCCTTTTCCACCGCACTCTGATGGACAATATCCGCTATGGCAGGCTTGATGCCATGGATGCGGAAGTGTTCCGGGCGGCAAAGCTTGCGCATTGCGATGAATTTATCCAGCGGATGCCGGACAGCTATGAAACTTTTGTGGGAGAGCGGGGAATAAAGCTTTCTGGGGGTGAGCGCCAAAGAGTGGCGATCGCGAGGGCGATCCTGAAAAATGCGCCGATCCTCGTGCTTGATGAGGCGACCTCGAGCCTTGATTCGCATTCCGAAGCGATGATCCAGGACGCCTTGGAAAAACTGATGATTGATAAGACCGTCATCGTTATTGCGCACCGGCTTTCCACGATCATGAAGATGGACCGGATCGTGGTGGTCAAGGAAGGCCGCATCACGGAGCAGGGGACTCATGATGCGCTCCTGACGATGCCGCGCGGCACCTACCGCATGCTTTGGCGTTTGCAGGCAGGCGGATTTATTAAATAATATAGATGCAGATCAACGCGGATTGTTACGCTAATGTACGCGGATATTTTCAATGGCTACGAATTCGTAGTCATTAGCCTGCCTGCGCAGGCAGGTATCATTCGTATGAATAAGTATATTGGTATCATATTTTATGAAACTCTCATGCCCCGCATTTCAACATGAAGGAATGGTTCCTCCGCAGTACACTTGTGACGGAATGGACGTAAACCCTCCATTTACCATAGAAGGGGTACCAGAGCAAGCCCGGAGCCTTGCGCTCGTGGTAGACGATCCTGATGCGCCTGGAGGCGATTGGGTGCATTGGACCATGTGGAATATTGACCCCTCGACATCAAGAATCGAGGGAAACACAGTACCCGTAGGTGCCGTCGAAGGCATGACAGATTTCGGCAGGTCCGGTTGGGGAGGCCCGTGTCCACCGTCAGGCACGCACCGCTACCAGTTCAAGCTCTACGCTCTTGATGCCATGCTCTCGCTTGGCAACACCGCAAAGAAGCGCGATCTGGAGGAAGCTATGAAGGGTCATGTGCTCGCACAGGCAGTGCTCGCAGGGAAATATTCAAGAAGATAACTCGAAAGTACTCACTCAGGGTTATCACATCGCTCGGAATGCACAATTTTTCTGCGGACGCGACCAAACAGCCTGAACGCCTAAATCCTCGAAAAATTGGTATTCCTTCGCGTCGCGTTGAAGCCAGTGAGTACTTACGATTATTCCTGTTCAGGCATAGTCATAATAATCCGTTGCACTTCCTCGAGGGTTTTTACTTTTACAAGTTCCTCGCGGATTTTTTTTGCGCGCGGCAAGCCCTTCACATACCATGCCAGATGTTTGCGCATTTCAATAATGCCGTATGGGCCTTTGGCCTCAAGCGCAAGTTTTACGTGCTCCATGATATATTGTTTTTTTTCGTCCCAGGTCGGTTCGTGATAAGTACCTGATGCGAGATATTCTCTGATCTGCCGGAAAATCCAAGGCCGCCCCAGCGCCCCGCGCGCAATGCCTAATCCGTCCGCATGCGTGGCCTCCACCATTTCCTTTGCCAATACAGGGCTGTAAATGCCGCCATTCGCGATCACGATGCCAGTAAAAAGTTTTTTCACCTCTGAGATCATCTCGAGATCAGGTTCACCGTCAAATGGCTTTTCGTACGATCGTCCGTGGACCATAATTGCCGAGATGGGGAGGGATTTTATTTTTTTTACAAGATCAAGCGCTGTTATTTTTTTTTGATTCAGATTAATACTTGCGCGGACCTTGATGGACACGGGAAGCGTGGTAGCACTGCATACCGCAGCGACGAGTTCAGCGCAAAGTTCGGGATTTCGCATCAAATTTACGCCACCACCATGGCGAGTCACCTTGTACGCGGGACAGCCGAAGTTGATATCAATGCCCGAGAATCCCAAGCGTTCCACCTGCCTTGCTGCTAAGCGTAATACAGACGGGTCATTGCCGAATATTTGGCATACGACTGGCTTCTCACCCGGCGAGAAGGAAAGCATGTCGTGCGTTTTTTGGCTGTTCCGCGCAAGGGCATTTGCGGAAGCGAATTCAGTATAAATAACATCAGCGCCGAACCGTTTGCACATGGTGCGGAATGCCAGATCAGTGACTCCTGCCATGGGTGCAAGGGCGAGGAAGGGTTTTGGCAATTTTGTCCAGAAATTATTCATATGCGACTTGAGCTGCAGTGATTATATATTAATAATGCGATTATAGCTGAAAATGCGCCTTATTCAAAGCTTTTTATTATGCACTTTGACAAGGGGGGAAAGAACGTGTATAAAATAGTAAACTGAATAAAGGAGCATATAGCAACGTATACATTATAAACGCGTAAAGTAACCTCATTTCACTCATCAGTGCACGACATACGCTCAAAATGGAAAGCGGATGTGAAGCATCCCAAGCCCCGCCTTAAGCGGCGGGGTAACTGAAGGGGAAGAAGAGCGTAGCGCATAGGTTCAAACGTTCGTTGGCAGGTATGCCTGCGGACGCTTGGATCGATTGCTTCTTCGGAGAAGAATGTCGTTCGCTAGGGTTTCACATGAAAAGGGGTCTTTGCGGATTCCTTTTTTATTGTACCTCAATATTTATTATGTCCGGAGAAAAAGATTCATTTGAAATTATTGAGGCGCTTAAACATGCGATTTGGACGCGCAGGCCGATGTTGGGGGAAATTATTCGCACGCATGGAGATAAGATTCTCTATGATTATACCGTAGATTTTCTTGATGTGAATAAAAGTAAATTGTTAGACGATAGAAAGGGAGAGTTATTGGACGTGGTTAAGAAATTGTTGTCAGAAAGGTTAGGGGACAGAGTCGCTAGTGAGGTGGTAACGCAGATGGCGGCACTTCCGCTCGTTTCTACCGCGGATCACCATGGACCGATAGATCATCCATTTTGGGTCAATTCAAATATTATTAGCGGCATACCTCTATTTGAAAAAAAATTTAATAGTGCCAAATATCTTGTGGTGTTTTCATTTGCCAGCGTGTCTGTGAACAATCTTTCCGCTTACCCGCGCGGCATCGAATTTCATGGAGGAGTAAACGGATCCAGTAATATAATTAAATTACCTATTTTGCCAGATAAATTGAAAATGAGCGTGGTGTATGGCACTCGCGCATTTACAAGAGATGACTTAGAAAAGACGCACCATGAATTACTAATGAGAGAGCGTCATGGCGATATTATCTATGGACGCGCGGAAGAGGTGTGGAGGATAATTGAGAACAATTTTGGGAGTAGTGATGTCTTAAATGCTCTTGATTTTCCAAGCCAAGTCACAAAAATAAATTTTACCCTTTGACAGATTTTTTTTCACCATACATTCTCCGATCATTCTCGTGACGTGAGAGTGCCGGAACTCATTTATATTGAGATAGAAACAATTGTAAAAGAACTGCTTATTCATTATCATCTCTCTCGTCCAAAATCGTTATTGTATCGTATATTATTCAATCAAAGGAAGCAACAATTAGTCCATTATTATTTTAATAATATCGCAGGCGCTTTTTCTAGCCAGCAAAAATGGGGCACTTACCTTTTTTGGGCGTTAGACAACAAGATGCATCGTGTTCGCCTCTCGTTAAAAGAGAATATTTTAATTTCAGAAGATAATAAAATTTCAATACCATTTACTCCCGAGGCAGTTGCACGTGCATTACAGGATAAAGCCATTTTTCCTAGTATGGCCATGTGTTATGTAACGGTAGCGCTCTATTATGGCATGAAATGCTTAGGTGGATTTTGCCAGGTACACGATCTGACTATGTTAAAAGAAGCCTGGATGAAAATCTTGTTTGAGGCGGATGAACGCGAGGAGGCGCTGGCTGTTGAACCGGTACAAACAAAAGAGTTGGGTGGGGATGGTATGGTGCTTGCTTATCTGAATACCCGGAAGGGTGAACTTGTACCCGCCACAGGCATTGATTTGGCGCTAAACAAGCAAGATACCAGTTTTGAGAAATTCGTCGCGATTTCGCGGCGTGTGACACTTTCAGATATGATGAATTCTATGCTTCCTGAAATGTATACAGTCCTGTATCCTTCTTTTCAACGAGATGGAAGATTAGCCTCGCTTACCCCAGAACAAATTTCAAAAGTTATTGGTTTGCATGGAAAAATTGATATTGAAGAGTAATCATTTTTCGCTTGTTTGAAAAGCTACAGCATATAAAGCCGCATTGATTCTTGGATATAAATAGAGTATGTTTAAAACGCTTATTTGCGTTTTGTTATTTTTATAGAGATATGAATACTAGTCCATTAGCCGACCGGATGCGGCCGGAGCGGCTGGAAGATTTTGTCGGACAGGAAGAGCTCCTAGGGAAGGGGACTTTTTTGCGCCGCGCCATTGAGGAAGACCGCGTGCCTTCCATGATTCTCTGGGGCCCGCCGGGGTGCGGAAAAACCACGCTTGCGCATGTGATTGCGCGGATCACGAAGGCGGAATTTGTCTCATTGCCCGCGACATCGAGCGGTGTTGAGGAATTGCGCAAGATGATCGAGCGCGCGGAAAGCGGTGTGCGGCTTGGGGTAAAAACAGTCCTGTTTATTGACGAGATCCACCGCTGGAACAAAGCGCAGCAGGACCGGCTGCTGCCTTATGTAGAGAAGGGCGTGATAACGCTCATCGGCGCGACAACCGAGAATCCCTCGTTTGAGGTGAATTCGGCGCTGCTTTCCCGCGCGCGCGTGTTTGTATTGAAACTGCTTGATGAAGCAGCGTTAAAGAAAATTTTGTTGCGGGCGGCTAAAGAAGCGGGAAGAACGTTTCCCGGCGAACTATTGGACTTCATCGCCGCGCAGGCGCACGGCGATGCCCGTTTTGCGTTAAATACGCTTGAGGCGTGTTTTGATGAAGGGGAAGTTATTACCATAGAAAGGATTAAGCAGATTTTGCAGAAATCCCACCTGTTGTATGACAAGAAAGGAGAAGAACACTATAATATCGTTTCCGCTCTGCATAAATCCATGCGCGGGGGAGACGCAGATGCCGCCGTGTATTGGCTCGCGCGGATGCTCGAAGGCGGCGAAGATCCGCTCTATGTGGCGCGCAGAATTGTAAGGTTTGCTTCGGAAGACATCGGACTTGCGAATAACACGGCACTCCTTGTCGCAAATGCTGCGTTTGACGCATGCCACAAATTAGGCATGCCTGAGTGCGCGGTGCACCTTGCCCAGGCGGTAATGTACATGGCGCTGTCGAAAAAAAGCATTGTCGCGTATGAAGCGTATGGAAAGGCGAAACAGGACGTGGAGAAGTACGGCGCCCTGCCCGTACCGCTCCATATCCGCAATGCGCCCACGCAGCTGATGAAAGATTTGAATTACGGGAAGGGATATAAATACACGCCGCATTTCGAAGGCGACGCGGGTAAACAGGATTATCTGCCGGAGGAGTTGAAGGGAAGATATTATATTGAAAATCCAAAATTTTGATTTTTGCATTTTGATTTTTGCATTATCGTCATGTTCCCTTGGCTCTTTCCCCTCTTTTGGGTTCTTCTCATCTTCCTCGGCTCCTCCATCCCCGGCGGATCAATTCCCGCGCCGGTGTCAGTGGCGAGCCAAGTGCTCCATGCGTGCGAATATGCGGTATTGGCATACCTTATCGCGCGTGCGTTTTCGCAAACAAAAAAAGAACCTAAGCACTCTTTCTCTGCAATTATTATCCTTGCATTCAGTATTAGCGTGCTTTATGGGGCTACTGATGAGCTGCATCAGTTATACGTCCCCGGGCGCCATCCAGATTCTATGGATGTGTTCGTAGATGCCCTCGGGAGTGGCATAGGGGTGTTTGTGTGGTATAGGTTGAAACGAGGGATTTGACGGCATGTGTACGCGAATGAGATATTTTTTTATCTAAAAACTGAGATAATAGAAAAGCAATTATTATAACAAAATATCATCATCGGAGAATCCAGCATTGCGCATTATAATATAAACATTATATAAATCTTGATAATACGGCTGAAAAGCTTCATTATCAGGTAGACGTTTCCCATCGCGATAAAAAATACTTGCATCCTTCAATGCAGTAAACAGTTTTTGAACTAGTTCAGAGTTTACTTCTAAAAGTTTTTTATATTGGGGAGTTTTTCGATACTCGTCGCCTAATTCACCTGAAGTGAAGAAGAGATACGTATTATTGCTAAATCTACTACAGAATTCATCAAAGCTTAAGTATTCAATTTCCTCCCCGGATTCCTGTGAGGTTTCTGACATATTAATGATACAGATTAATAAGCGGAATGAGTTGAGAAATAAGTTTAACGATATTATCTTTTTATCGGCTGGGTTATCGTTTTGCCAAAGATATAGCAGTCTTCACCGTACCATTGTTTTTTAAACAAGAATCGTTCCTTGAAACCCATAGCCTTATAAAACCCTACTGCGTGGTACCGTAAAAGGCTCCAGCACCACAATTTTGGGATTTTCTCTTTTTTGCATTTCTGGATGGCAAATTGTATGAGACTCCTGCCTGCGCCTTTCTGTTGAGATGCGATAGAATAGATTTGATAGGAGCCTTCGGTAGGCTCGAGGCACATAGCCCCGACCGGTCGGTTTTTTTCGAGTGCGAGATAGTACCAGCCTTTAGAAACGTGAGCGGTAATGTGGTGAATATCAGAAAAGTGGTAATGTTCATTATCAAGCACGGAAATAATCTTCGCAATCGAGGGAATGTGTTTTTTTGATGCTTTGAGTATTTTCATGAGTCGCGTTTGTAAATAAGAATATTTTTTTATCGTGTGGTACGGCGAGGTACACTAACTATGCCATAGGCGGCGAGCTCTTTTTTAAATTGGTTGAAATTTCGGTAGTGGATGCCATGTATGCCAAGTTTTTTAGCGGCGATGACGTTTTCTTTCTGGTCGTCAATGAAAATGCACTCTTCAGGCTTTTTGCGCATTTTACGGAGGAGCGCGCGATAGATGGCTTTGGACGGTTTTGCCGCTCTCGTACCATAGGAAGTGACAATCGCATCAAAATATTTTTCAAGATGATGATTGGCAATTGTTTCCTCCAGCCAGTCCTCAATATGGTTCGATAAAAGACCAGTGGTGTAATGACGTTTTAATGCGGTAATCAGCTGCAGCATGTGCGGACGCATTTTGTGATGTGTGGTGATTTCTTGGCGCAGTAGATGTGTCTCCCTGCTTAAATAATCAGATATTGTTGTCCAGAATAATTTTGATGATATTTTGTTTACTCTCGCTTTGCGCCATGTGGTACGTAACAGTTGAATGGTTTTAGGTTTGTTCACATGGTATTTTTTTGAAAGTATACTGCCGAGCTCTTCCCATGTTTTTATATCAGTGAGCACTCCTCCCGCGTCAAAAATAATTGTGGTAATCATAAATGTAAAGATTTCCTACTGATGATAACTTATGCGTTTATCCTTATTAAGCACCTTCAGTATAACCTTATAAAGATAGGAAGCAAAGGCGAATATCTCCTCATTTGGTTATACATCAGAAATTTGGTATAGTATATCTTAGGATTTATCTGGTTACGCCGGATAAGAGCTCGTCGTAGCTACGCTAGATCCCGCGTAGCGGGACGTAGCGAGAGAATTTAGAGTTTTATATGAATGATGAACAATGGGAAGTGACCCTAGACCGGATTGAGCAGAAGTTCCGTATTGAGGAACGGAAGCGGGAGGAGCGCGGGGAAGGGGAGGGGGTGGTGGAATGGGTGGTCTTTATGACACCCCAAGGAAAGGTGAGGCTTGAGCGCACGACGAAGCCGCGCGTGGTGGGAGAGCATTCGGAGCGTTCGAAGCGCATCGGGAGCACGGCCGTGATCAAAAAAATTTACGATCCTGACGACCTTGTCAGTTACATGCGCGCGTACCTTTGGGATGAGGGCACTTCAAGCTGGGGGGAAATAAAAGGCGAGGGCTTTTCTGCAAATTTTTAATTGTTTTACAAACAATAATCGCTAAAAATAACAATGGTAGCGTGGCAGCTCTTGTCCCGTCGAATGACTGGGATGTCTGCCACCCACGTGGTCGGAGACGAGCTCCGACGCTACAGAGAGAAATACTATTTTATTCTAAGCTCACCGTATGAAAAAACAAACGCAACCGTCAACCAAATCACCTTCCTTTCCCTATCGCTCCTTCCATCTTTCGCGGCAAGTGAAGATTGCTTTTCCCCCCATGCGCGAGCTTGTGGAATTGCTGCATAAACCGTGGGGAATTTTTTTCCTCACATTCGTGCTTATCATTAATTATGCCTACGTCTCGATGCTTGCGACCATTCCGGTGCTCGCCAATATGCCTACAGATAATATGATCTTGATACGAAGCGATGCCGGCCAGTCATTAAGTGTGAAATATAAAGATGAAGTGCCGATGATTTTATCGAACTATTTGGCAAATCGGGGGCAATTTGCGGCAAAACTTTCTAATGAATCGTATATAAAAGCAGATGTGGATGCGTGGCTTGCAGAGATTAAGAATGAAAAAGGTTTATTGCTTAGCTTTAGCGTCCCTCAAAACCTTAAGGAAGTGCATTTGGGGCTCGTAATCGCAATGGGGACTGACGAGCAGGCGGCAGCACGGTATCTCACCGCATTGGAAGGCGACACCACGGCCGGGAAGGAAGCCGAAAGCGAATTTAGAAATGCAGAGGAGCGCCTTACGATGGTTTTCCAGCTCGCGCCTTGGTTGAGTAAGTAAAGTGGAATACCAAGCAATACCACATCCAAGAGGGGGATGGTTTTGGTAGCGATGAGGAAGAATAGTCATTGATAAAATTCTAAACTCTCGCTACGTCCCGCTACGCGGGATCTAGCGTAGCTACGACGAGCTCTTATCTGGCGTAGCCAGATAAATTCGAAACCCTAAACAAGCACCAAATCTCCCGCCTCATCGGGATCCCGCCTACCTTAGTAATTCTCATTCAAGGAGCGGGACAAAATTCAAAACGTGTTTCGGTGATTTTGTCATTTGGATTTGTTTAGGATTTAGAGTTTCGGATTTAGGATTTTTCAATGTTGGTATGGATCTACCTTCAGTCGTGCAAGGGGTTCATCAGGAATACAAGAGCGACGATTCGGTAGGCAGGATTGTCGTGCGCCACTATGGCCCGTTTGCGCTTATCGCGGTGGTGTTTAGCGCAATGCTCGGAATATGGCGCTGGGTGGATTCATGGTGGTTGTTTCTGCTCATTGAACTGTTTGTGATCCTCGCGATCTATCGCATTTCGTACAAAAAAGGAGAGGGAAACTCATTTCGATGGCATGCGGCAACTCCTCTCATTTTTGTCATCGCGGGAAGCGGGTTGCTTATCATGGTGACGGGGGGCGTGTTTCGCAGCGTGATTGCAGTCTTAGTAGCATTCAGTATCGGTGCGCATCTGCGAGGATACGTGAAGTATCAGGAAGCGCCAAACGCAATGAGGGCGCTCTATTGCGAGAATGTGGGATGGTTTATGGCATCCTTCGGCGTATTCGCATTATGCGTAACCCTGAGCGGTGGTTTGACATTTGTCCGTTTCCCTCTGATAGGCGTATTGGGTTTGGTGTTTTTAGGTACTTTCCTTTTCACCCGCCACGCGTTGGAGTATTCAGCCATATCATCCCGGAATCGCAGTCACGGCAGATGGGCGCTTAGTCTTTGTATTACAGAAAGCATGGGAGTGTTTCTCTTACTGCCCTCCACGCCCTTGGTGCTCGCAGGACTTGTCCTCCCTCTCTACGCGGTATTGCTTGAGCTCGTGCGGAAGCCCGCGTCCTTCATGAAACGCAGTTCACAGGTTTTAGGGGCATCCGTGGTGGCAGGCGTATGGATATTATTATTATCGACGGCACGCTGGCCGTAAAATCGAAATATTATTAAGTAAAGAAATGTTACTATTAATTATTATTCATGAGAATCTAAACCTATGACCGCCAAACCTAAACCACCGACTGCGACCCAAGAGGTATCGAATGATCCGCGCGTCAATGTGCGCGATGATGCGCTTGCGGCGGTGTACGCGAAACCACATCATTTTGAACTTCCTCACGAGCATCACGGTTTGAGACTCATCGCCAATGCGATAGTCGCTGTAGTGTTCGGCATGATTGCGGGGGTCGTGGGCCTCCTGTTGTTTATCTCGGGAGCGTTTTCCCGTGTGCCGTATTTGGGGTCGATTGATGTGGCGGCGTTAGTGCCGAGCGCGCCGGTGACCATTGAACGCACGGAGAAGGTGTCGGTTACTGCAGATGAGCGCGCAAGCGCGGTTTTGAAACGGATCCAGCCGAGCGTCGTAGGTCTCTATGCGACAAAAAATTTAAGCAAGGACCTCGCAGGTCTTATCAATTCAGCGGGTGCGCCTCTTGCGACTGGTATCGCGCTCACGAGCGACGGATGGGTGCTCGCTGCGGGAGATTTGAGCGATGAATCAGCAGGGCCTTTAACTATTATTACCATCGACGGAAAAATTTATGAGGTAGAGCGCCGCATGCAGGATAAGGCGACCGGATTGTGGTTTGTGAAGGTAAGCACCTCGCTGTTTGTGGCTGTACCGTTTACGCGCAGCGAGTCGTCGCTCGAGGCAGGATCATCTGTGCTTCTCCCTTCATTTCAAATCGGGACGCAGGGGGCAGCCTTTGCGGGTACGGTCGCGGGATTGAGCGTGCTCACGGTGCGTGACAGCGATCGGTTGGAATCCCGCCTCACGCTTGCGGTATCACTAAAAGGAAACGCGCTTGGTGTGCCGTTGGTTTCTTTAGCCGGAGAAGTCGGAGGACTTGTGAGTGCGCAAGAGGAGGGTATTGTACACGCAGTGCCCGTCGCATCCCTTCAGCCGATTATTGACCGGATATTGAAGGAAGGCGATGCGCGTCGTCCGCAGGTTGGCATGCATTATATAGAGCTTTCAAGCGTTGCGGATGTGGCATTTCCACTTACCCACGGGAGGAGATTCGGCGCGCTTTTAGTGAAGAATGGCGATGTGCCGGCAATAACACTGAAATCAAATGCAGAAACCGCGGGGTTGAAAGAAGGCGATATCGTGATAAAAGTTGACGGGGACGAGGTGACTGATGAGACGGATCTTGCCACCCTTATCCAAGCCTATCCCAACGATAAAGCCCTTAAGCTCTCCATCCTGCGGGCGGGAGAAGAGAAATTGGTTGACCTTTCCCTTGCGCCACCTCCTACACCAACACAAGCGGAAAAGAAACGTTAAGAGAAGCCGAGAACGCCTTTTTGTATGTCGTGGAAAGGGATCGTTATAATATTAATGATCGTGCAGGTGTTGGTGGAGGTGCTTTTTAAACGCGCTACGGACCGCCTGCCGCAACAGAAATCGCTGGGAGTTGCCTACCAGTTCTTTTTTTGTTCTCTGTGGGCTCTCGCTTTGAGCGCCATCATAGGAGAGGGTATCGGCAATGCGCGCAATATTTCGGCGGCGGCGGGAGTCGGGGTCTTGAATGCGTACGGCAATTACAGCAATTGGCGCGCGTATGCGTATAGCCTCAGCAAGACTGCGCTATTTTTCCCTTTGAGCAGTCTCATTGCGATTGTCCTTGCCGTGGTGATTTTGGGAGAACGCGTGCTCGTGGAGCCGACGGTGTTTTTCGGCGTTCTTTTGAGCTTTTTTGCCATGTGGTTGTTCCAGGTACCGCAGAAGGAAGGACAGTTTCCCCATCGGCGCGCGTGGCTTTTTGCCACTGTTGCGACGGTGGTTATTTTCGGCGTAACCAATTATCTCCTGAAGCCCCTTGCGCTGGGGGGCGTTTCCCTCCATGAATTTGTGGTGGGATGGTATGGGGGTTCGTTCATAGGATCCCTGACCATTTTGCCTTTTGAGCGCGTGCGAACCTTGCGGCTGTCGCGTCGGTCGCTCGTCGCGATTATCATCCTTTCTTTGGGATTCGTGGCCGCCCTCAGTCTCCTCTATGTCACCTATCAATACGGCGGCACGTTAACGCAAATTATACCTCTCAAAGGGATTGCGCTCACGATTTTGCCCGCGATAATCGGCTGGTTGTATTTCGGGGAGAAACAGGGGATGGGGAAAAGAGAGTGGTGGGCATTTAGCCTGGGCATTGCCGGCGCGGCGCTCATTCTTTTAAGATAAAAAGTCTATTTGTCACACTGGAATTTGTAGAAATAAAAAACTAGAAGGTAATATAGCTCTGAATTATGGTAAGATTTCACCCCATTATTTTACGATCGTATAATAGTGGGGTATAATATTCATACATAGTGAAGGGGCGGCAGAAGGGTTAATAGAGAATTTAAAATTAACATTCATGTTTTTGCACACAAAAACGCCATTCACTGAGAAATTATTAACAAAATTAGTTGATTTAGAGCCAATGTTTACCATGAGTCCCTCGGCTGCCGCAGAACTCTTTGGCTTTAATCCACAGCGGGCGGCATGGCGAGCGGCACGTTTTCGACGCGAGAGTGAGCAGCGTGAGCGTAAACGCATAGCGAAAGCGTTTGAAAATTTATGTCAGGCAGATTACCTCACAGCGGTTAAGGGGAAGAAAGGTACGTACCGGATTACTCCCAAAGGATGGTTGAAATTTGCCATATCATATGCGCGGCACTTTAAGGCGTCTGCCACATCGGGGAAACAGGGAGGATTTCTCATTGTATTCGATATTCCCGAACGGCATCGTCAATTTCGCGATGTCTTTAGACGTGTGCTCTATTCGCTTGGTTTTTCTCAATTTCAACGAAGTGTTTTTTACACATCTGATCGAAAGGTATTCGAGTTTGCCGCGCGCATCATTGTGAATTGTGAATTGGAAGATTGTGCGAAATTGGTGTTTGCGGATAAAATCGTGTAATATAGAAAGAGCACAGAGCGAATTGGTTGTTAAAGTTTCATTAGGTTGTTACCCCATTATTTCACGATCGTGCAATACTGGGGTGAAGAGTTGAGGGGAAGGGGGAGGAAAGGAAGGGAAAGGAGAAAAGAAGTGCAAAGGGTTGAGGTGGAGTGAAATTGGGAATTTGGGAGAAGAGAGCAAATTAGGAGTTTTCTCGTTGGTTTGATGGGAGAACTTTTTGTTTTTAAAAGCGAAACATATTGAGAGTGCAGCACAATGATATAAAAAAATTTGCGCGCAGATCATCAGCCACAATCAGAACCTCAATCTGTAGCGTCGGAGCTTGTCTCCGACCAATCAGCTGCGATCCGTTGGTGGCAGACAGGCTGCCACGCTACAGTGTATCACTATGTGGACGAACGCGGATTAACGCGGATATTATCATAGGGTCCACTGTCATTCCTAAGCGTTTGTTTAGGAATCAGGTGAAGCGCGCAACCGATAACGTGCGGCCTTCGGCCCAGTCCTTCAGGATTAAGTCTTCAGGATGACCCCGAGTGGGCAGTTACACCCCGCGTCTATTGACAGAGAGAGAGAGTTCGTGGTAAGAAAGTGGTGACAAAAACTTTTTTTCTTTGTCAAAATTAAATAAGTCCCACGTATTTTTTATCGTGGGGATTTTTGGTTCATTTAAAATTTGGAGATAAATTATGAATTCCCCAGACACCGGAACCAACGTGGAAATCACCTATCTACTCAAGTGCCCTAAGGGGCATGAAGGGAAGAAGGTGATCTATCCCCGCAACATCCTGAGCGACACGATCGCCCTGATCGCTGCTAGCCAGGTTCATTTGGCTCAGGGGCAGGTATGCAGCGTATGCGGGAAAATAATGTTGGTGACGGGGTGGAAGTAGCTCTCACCCGAAAGACTGAAAGGCGAGATTTATCTATTCGCCGAGTAAGTCTTTTTTTGTTTGTTTTGCGTTCTTTCAGCCTTTTGTGATATTATGTAAATGAGAATTATATTTTTACTTTTATTTTATGAGTGAACTAAAATCTGAAATTACACCAGTTGACTCAAGATCTGCTACACCTGATTACGAAGGAGATTATCAGAAGATAAATAACGGTGAGGCGTCAGTGGAGAATTTTGATATTAGCCATCTATTTGAAATGGCCAATCAGCCATTTGCCACCAAAGATGGCTATGCGATAAAAAATAGGATTTTTTTTGAACTTATCCGTAATCACCCGCAGGTCTCCCCCGAAGATCTTCTTATTGTTGATTGCCGCGATGGGGATTTACAAAGGCGAAACGCAAAAGATAAGACAGATATTGGAAAGGCCATTAATTTTTTGAAAGGAGTGAATGGCAGAATCTCGAAAGATACACCGATTGATACCGTTGCGGCTATAAAACAAGCATTTACTCAAGCATATTACCACAATAAACAAATAAAAGAAGCGGCGGATCTGCAGCAGGAATTTTGCAATGACCCGCGGTTTAAGGAGCTGCCCCCTTTCAGGCGGGCGATGATGCTGGAATCCCTCGCATCGTTTTATTTGGATTTAGATGACACGGATGGGGCGGCTTTAACAGTTCATGATATGCATGGCTGTTTAGTGGATAAAAATTTAAAGGAGAGCGAAGTGCCGCGGGTTGTAGGGGGATTTAATCATATTTCTGGTGATCTTGAATATAAACGCGGGCGATATAGTTTAGCAGCAGAGTCGTATTATGCGGTGCACGCTACTTTTAGTCCAGATTCACGGAACCAAATCGTCGGCGCGATGAAATTCATGCACTGTAAATGGCTGGAGAACAGAATCGATGATCCAAGGTTTGAGTCCGTGAGAAAGTTTTTCTTGGATAATTATTCCAAGCTTGAGGAAACAGATAAGATAGGGCACGCGGCATCGTGGGAATTTGTTTCGCAAAAGTTTGACATCAAAGGCTGACCAAGCGGGTGGCGCGGTGCAACAAGGGTGAAAATGTTGTGTTGCGTCACCCTTGTTGTTTTTTTGTGAGTGAAGGAACACACCCCTGAAACCCCTCTCAAGAGGGGATTTTTTGAGCGATGAGGACAAGGTGGGGAGAGAAGAGGGGATTGGGATGGTTGGGGCCGATGAGTTTGTTAATGATGCGGCCAAAGGTTTGAATTTTCCAGTTAATCGCGCGTTCCCACCAATTGAGAGGCAGTGGTTGGTTGTCATAACTCCCCCCACCCCTCTTATCATAAGAGGGGGGTCTTGGTGGGCGTTCGGTCCAGAAACCGAAGGTGCGGTAGTAGTTGAGATATTGGATATCCAATTTTGATCGTGTGCCTGCATTCGCAGGAGATGCTTCGTTAAGCTCAGCATGACGAATCGCATTTTTGATTCTTTTAAGATTCATAATTTTCGTATTGTGTTTTTTTAAATTTTCTTTGTCGATGAGCCAGTGGAAGAGGTATTGCAGGTGCGCGAAGTGCGGCATGCTCATTATCAATGTGCCGCCTGGCGCGACAAGGTCGGCGTGTTTTTGAATAACTTCGTTAAGATTTAAAAAATGTTCGACAAACCCAAAAGAGCAGACGATATCAAACTGTCTTTTGGGATTCCACGAAAACAAGTCTTCTTTATAGAGAGCAGGCTCGGGAAGATTATTAAACGCGAATAGCGCGCGGGTGGTTTCAATTTCATCGGAATAATCAATACCGTAAGCTTGGTAGTGGTATTTTTTTGCCAGGAAACACAAAAAGTCGCCGCCGGCACATCCTATTTCAAGGACTGATTTTTGGGGATCAGGGGCAAGATATTTTTCAAAAAGATCGGCAAAATAGACCTTCTCTACGGTGTGTGGTTTGAATTTGCCGTAATAAGAATCCCAGAATTGCTTTGTCGTATATTCTTGCATATTTATCATGGTGTCTCCTCTTAAGATAAGAGGAGCGTTAGAGGAGTTATGACGTGCGGAATCGTAACTCCCCCCTGTGTCCCCCTCTTACCCTAAGAGGGGGAACTGAGTATTTGATAGTATAGTGTAATATAATTATTAACCATTTGATCGAGAGAGAACTTTTCTACTGCACGCTTGCGGCAGGCGGCGGCAATGGCAGCGTATTGGTCGCGTGGAAGATTGATGAGCCATTCAAAGCCATTGGTTAAATCCGAAAGGTCCTTATAAGCCGCGATGTAGCCATGTTCTTTATGCACGACGAGTTCGGGGATTCCTCCGGTATGGAACGCAAGCGCTGGCAGGCCCGAAGATAACGCTTCAAGCACCGTAAGAGGGCAATTGTCAGCAAGTGAAGGATAAAGGAGCAAGTCACTTAATGCATAATAATCGGCGATCGTGTGCGAATCAGATGAAAAGGGGACATAGGTTATATTTAAATTCTGGGGCACCGTTCGATCGTACCCTCCCATGCAGACGAAAAGTATGTCATTCCTTTGGGCATACGCGTGAATAAGCTGCTCTGCATACTCCCATCCTTTCCATACGTTTTTAGCGCCCCCCTTGCTTGAGAAAAGGATAATCTTTTTGTCTTGCGGAAGGTTGTATTTTTTTCTAAGTTCGCCCTTATTCCCCGGTTTATACAGGCGAGTGTCAACGCCGTTATAAATGACATGGAGCGGTTTATCTTTTAACATGCTTTTTTCTACTTGTGATTTTAACCATAGAGAAGGTACGACCACATTGAAGTGCGCGTGGTCGTAGATTTGTTTTTTGAGCTTCCACAAATGCCGGCTGTTGTTACGTCGAAGAGGGGGCAGAGAATCGGAATGGGCGCAATCGCACCCCCCAGAGATCCAATGTGTGCATTCAAATGCATGCGCTCCTTGGCCTAAAATGGGCCACATATCGTGGAGGGTCCAGACCAATGGTTTGTTTGAACGGCTACATTGTTGAATGGCTACACTGTTAGGTTGATTGTATGGTGCAATGAGGGGAAGAGTTTTTAAATTAAACCAGAGAGAATGTAGGTTGTGTGCGTGGACAATGTCTGCGTGCGTATATTCTGGATACGTGAGGATGCGTTTCCCGGGAAGAAAAGCGATGTCGTTGGAGAGCCAAAAGCTAAGATGGTGATGGAAGCGGGCTCGGAAATTGCGTTTGATAATTTTTGAAATACGATTATTGAAGGGCGTATCCCAAATTTCACGCACCGAGGGGGCGTGCGAGCGCTTGTATCCCACGATCATGTTGACCGCGTGCCCTCGGGCTTCCAAGCTTTGTTTTAATTCCCAAGAAACAGCAGCGGCACCGCCTTTCGTGTCGGTAGTGCCGAGCTCGAGGATGCGCAGTTTTTTTTCGTTAAAATTCGATGTCATCGAAATCAATGCACGGAAATATGTCTAGAAACGTATTTGGCGTGGTATTATAAATTTTTACGCGCGGATGAGTCTGTTCCACTTTTGTAGAAAAGTGGCGGTAATTCTTAAAAAGTTGAAGTACGCTCACCATATATTTTTCATACGACATCTCGACATCGCGTTGCAGCCCCCGTTCTTGGATCGTTTTTATGTCTTTCGTGGGATCTATCTTCTTTTCGTCTTCGGTAGAATAGAAATGCGAGACTGTCTTGATTTTTCCTAATCCAGTGGGATTGGAGAGATAACTATGCTCGCACCCCAAGAGGTAAAGCTCCTCGAATCCCATATAGACAGCAGCGATCATGCAGGCGAGCACCACATTTTTTGGATAGGGTACGGTTTTATCGAGACCAATATTGAAGGGAATTTTATCGCTAAAAATGCCATGATAGGAGATATATGTGATAGGATGATGGGAGAAAATATTTTTTTGTTCGATGAGAGGTCTTGCCTTTATGTTCAGCAGTAATCGGGTTGAGGGGCTGATGTTTTCTGTTTTATGCTTGAGATTTAAGCCCCAAAAGTCATCGTCTGATTTAGAAATGAAGTAAGTTGTGTCAGCAATGGCGTAAAATTTCGCATTAAGGTCACGGTAGCGCGGATGCTTGTCCATGTCGTTGACGGCAAAAGTATATTCGTCCTTGAGTTCTACAAGATCAAAATCTTTGATGGATGGGCCGGTGCCGAGGATAAAACAGCGTTTCCCTTTATGCGTATCCCGCAGCGCTCTATTCTTGCGTATAATTCCGCGATAACGATAGTTGAGCGCATGCGGGTAGAGCACGTTTGTATATGCGTAGTGGAAAGGATATTTGAGTGCGTGAATGATATGCATAAAGGATGATTAGAGCGGATGTCCGCCGTTTATTTTTTCGTAGACGCTAAGAGCTTCGACTTGGTCATGGACAGTAGGGAGATCATACTGGTCATTGAGGAACGATTCCACCTGCCGGTAAATGCCTGGTTTGAAACGAGTGTCATAATCGTCGTCAAGCGGCACTTCCTCCTCTATCACCGTTCCTTTCATTTGCGTTTTAAGGGTTTCTAAGGGACGGAGAACTATTTTTCGTTTGGTAGTTAGCGCTTCTACCCACCAGCGTCCGGCAGAATCCCATGTGGCGTGATAAGAAAAGAGCGCTCCTTGTTCGCTTATGCCAGCGCCGGTGAAGCGCGCAGGACCATCGAGCCAGTCAAATCCTCCCGCGACAAAACTTTCCATTGTGTGCGGATGTCCGCAGAGAAAAAAGGCAAGGTCAATAAGGTGCGTGGAATTGGCGAGAAACCAGTGGTGGCCGGTGGGGGATAATTTCAATTGATCCGAGATTTTATGCACCCATTCGGTGAATTCAAAATGGAACGCGGTTATACCGCCATCTTCTTTAATAAGTTCGCGCGCTTTGCGCGTTGACGCATAGAAGCGGCGATTGTAGGCGATATAGGTTTTTGATCCTGTTGCCTTTGTTTTCTCTGCGACTGCTTCAATGTCGCTGCGGATAAGCCCACCTGGTTTTTCAATGAGCAGAGAACGTGTTCCATAATCCATAAGCGCAATCGCAGAGGGTGAGAGCTGATCTTCGTTTGTGCATATAATAGCTGTTTTAGGGGCGTTTTGATTGGTTTTAAGCCAAGTTTCCAATCCTCCGCTTACTGTGGGGACCTGGTGCATTGTTTCAAATTCTTTAGCGTGCTGCTCTCCGCGGCCCACGGCGATAAAAGGCAGGTGCATAGCCTGAAGCACTTTTGCGTACTCATTTCCCATATAACCAGTACCGACGAGGAGGATAGGATCTTGCATAAGGCGCATTAGGTAAAAGGATAATGATCCAGATTTAATAATTTTCGGATCGGTTCATAGAGTTGGAGATGGAGACGCATGGACTCGGCGTACGGCGTGAGCTGACAATCGCCGTTATGCAAAATATCTTCAATGACCGGTGCGGTAAGCTGGCTTTGGTAGGGAATGACTGCTTCGTGTTCTATCCATTTCCAGTCTTGTTGAGGCGTTGCCATCCACATTTTTCGCTCATTTTCGCGTATAATAACGCGCGCCTGTGGATTGCTTATCGTAATCATAATCGGCGCGCTGTCCTCTAAGAAATGAGAGAATACGCCTAGACTGCCATCTTGAAATGTTACCGTCAGCGTTCCATTGAGCTCGAAAAACCCCAGACGTTTACTGGGGATGAGCTTATTGTCCAGCAGATCGGTAGAAACGGTAAATTCGCGGCAGTCATTGAGATATGACAAATGATCGACGAAATGAATGGCGTTGCACGCGAGGCCCCAGTTTGCCCCGCTTACATGATAATAGAGCCTGTCGCCTCGTAGTAATTTTTTACAATCGCGATACGCGGGCATGACGCGCATGGGGCAGTTTACCCACGCTTTGATATTGAGCGCATTTAATTTTTTTTGCGCCGCGTCGTAATCGTCCGGCCGATTAAAGAGGATTTTCTCGAGAAGCAAATAACGCACATGGGCGCGGGCAAGCAGCTCTTCAAGCGCCTGTTTTCTCACCGCGGAGGATGTGGCAATGATCGCGACGTCAATATCGGGAAGAGATGCCGGCAGCGTGTTCACGAAATTTATTTCATGCGGTGCGGCGCCATCCACGCTGTCACATCGTTCTTTCGCCGTTTTTAACGATTCGGAGGACGGATCAACCACAATGATCTGCAGCGGCAGCGATACCGTTTTAAGGGATTGAAGATGCCGGCTGCCTATATTCCCGGCACCAATAAGTATAATATTTTTCATAGGGCATTGGCATTGACAGCCTTTTTGTTTTGCTCCGCCAGGATTTGCAGAAACGAATGTTCCGCTTTTTCCCAATCTTCCGGCGTGTCAATGTCGAGAGAGTATTTTCCATCCATCACGTATGCCCGCACCTGTTTGCCGTAGAGTGAGGGTTCAGAATTAAGCAAGAGCTCGGTCTTTAAGGCATAGATCGCCCCGTTGCGATAATATGTTTTTGGCAATTCCTGGCGTCGTGGCACAATGCCAGATACCGGCTGGTCCGTATAAAGTTTAAGCATATTCGTGTCCTGCATGACAAACTGCCAATGGGGGTTAAAATGTCCCGGCACTTCGGTGACGCTCACCACTGAGTCGGCCCCGGATGTGAGCAAGAGTTCTATTGCTTCGCGGATATGATAATGCATCCTGCCGGGTGAAGTTGGTTCCAGCAGGACGACATAGGCAGGCAAATAGCCCTGATTTTCTTTTAGCCACTGAATTGCGTGTTGGAGCACGGCAAGGGACGGGGTATGATCTTGTGCCAGCGCAGTTGGGCGCAGGAAGGGCACGTCCGCGCCCGCGTGCCGGCCAATATCGGCAATTTCCGCGTCATCGGTGGAGAGGATTAGACGGTCGAGTTTCCCCGATCGCACGCAGGCGTCGATTGTCCAGGCAAGGAGCGGTTTGTCGCAGAATAGTTTGATATTTTTTCGGGGGATTGATTTAGATCCGCCGCGCGCCGGCACGATTCCTAAAATTTCCGATTTTGGCTGGGAATGCGTCGAGATATTAAAATCTCTGAATTGTTTTTGGATCCCTGTTTGCCAGATGCGATCCGAGCGCAATTCGGTCAAAAATCGTTCCGTACTTTTGCCGTCACCGAAATGGTTATTAGGCGGGAATCTGGTGAGCTGGGAAAATTTCCGAATATGATCAAGAATCGTTTCATGGTGGTAATCGCAATGGAATATACTCGCGTGCGTGTCAGGAGGGATTCGGTTTGCCTGGCGTGAACCTATGTTGATAGTAGGTACGCCGAAAAACGGAGCCTCCCGTATGCCAGCGCTGGAATTGCCAATTATAAAAAGCGCGTTTTGCAGAAACGTAAGGTAATGCTCAAACCGCATGGAAGGGAAGATGCGGAAGCGGGGATGGGCCATGATTTTTTCCCGATAGACGCTTAAGATCAGATCATTTCCGTGATCATTATTAGGATAGATTACAATGTAATGCAAGCCAGAAGCGATGAGAGCATCAACCAGTTTTTCTGTTTGCTCAGGAATGCGATGGAGTTCAGTGGTAACGGGATGATGCCCCAGAATGGCATATTCGGAAAAAGGTATTTCGTATCGCTGTTTCGCCTCTGTGAGCGTAGGGAGATCGGGCGAGCTCATGATGTCAAGATCAGGAGAACCAATGATGTAAATATGGCGTTCGTCTTCGCCTAGCTGTTGCAAGCGGCGTTTTGCTTCGGTATTGGAGACAAAATGGATATGGGCGAGTTTACTTATGGCATGGCGGATAATTTCATCCACTGTGCCGGAAATCTCGCCGCCTTCGATGTGGGCGACGAGGATATTATTGAGCGCGCCGACAATCGCGCCGGCAAGCGCTTCCACGCGATCGCCGTGGATGACGATCATGTCCGGCTTGAAAAGCTTCACGTAGTTACCAATTCCTTCAATAGTATGCGCGAGAATCGTGTCCATGGTGCCATGTTCGGCATCGTTAATGTATTGATAGACATGCGGAAAGCCGAGTTTCAAGATTTCTTCGCCGGTGTATCCGTATTTTTCGCTCATGTGCATTCCCGTGACAAAGACGGATACGTCGAATAAATCCAGTTTGATAATTTCCTGAATCAGCGGCTTGATTTTTCCGAATTCTGCTCGCGTGCCGGTGAGATAGACGATTTTACGTTTCATACAAAATACTCCCACTTTAACTGCATATCTTCCTCTAGATTAACGATTGCATTTTTACCTATTATACGGAAGAAGTCAACTGCTTTAATCTCTCCTGTGCCGGGACGTTTGACCCAGATGTTTCCGTAGTTCAGTTGCTCTCCTTGTTTAATTGGTTTAATGGTCACGACGCTCGCGTATGCAAAATCGATCGTCGGTTGCTCATCGGGAAGAATTGTCTTCTCTCCTCCGCGCGCTTCAAAGATTGCACGGCTGCCATGAATAAGCTCTTTAAGCTCTTTTAAGTCCATAGATAGAGGGATGTCAGGCCCTGGCCATGTTTTATCAGAGGTAAAATGCCTTTCTAAAATAGACGCGCCAAGCGCGGTCGCGCCGTAGCATGCATAATTGCCGATAGAATGGTCGCTTAATCCAAGCACCGCATCAGGGAACGCTTCGCAAAGCTGCGCCAGCGCGCCAAGGCGTATTTGAGGGTAGGGAGTGGGGTAGAGGGAAGTGCAGTGCATGAGCGCATAAGGTACGCTCCGTGCGCGGAAAATGTCAACTGCGCGCACTATGGATGAAATATCATTCATCCCGGTGCTCAAGATGATGGGTTTTCCAAATGAAGCAATATGGTCTATGAGAGGGTAATTATTGCATTCTCCAGAGCCTATTTTATAGGCAACCACCCCCATCCGTTCCAGGCGGTCGGCAGCCGCGCGGGAAAATGGTGTGGAGAGATAGATCATTCCGAGCGATTCAGTGAGGCGCTTCAATTCCCCGTCTTGTTCTGCAGTGAGCGCACAGCGGGCCATAATATCCCAGATGGATTCTTTTGCATTGCCGGGTATGGTTTGTTTGGCTGCCGGCACCATTTCGTCTTCAATGACGTGGCATTGAAATTTTACAATTTCAGCGTCGGCGAGGCGCGCGTCTAACACCATGCGTTTCGCTTTTGTGAAGTCGCCTTCATGGTTGATGCCAATCTCCGGGATAACGAGGGGAGGGCAATCAAGTCCTATATTCCTACTGCCGATTTGTATAAATGGATTCATAACTTCACATCAGTAATTTTCAATTTTCAAGCATCAATGTTCAAATAATTTTTAATGACCCAATGTTCAATGTTTGAAAATTGTTTCATTGGAGCATTAAATGAAAATTGGAAATTGATTATTGAAAATTAACCAATCTTTTTAAACATTACTCTCATATGATTGCTCAATCCTTGTTTATCGATAATCGCCTGCATGACCGGGATGAAGTCCCGTAATCGTTCATGGTAGTCAAATCCATCCTCGTATTGTTTCTTGTACAGGTAGTCCATCACATCGAGGCCATAATAGTCAAGGGAATGAATTATAAAGCCGGTCTTGTGTGCGAGAAACTCAAGCGACATGCGGTCAAAAAAACACAAATGTTGGAAAGGAAGAAGAGTATTTTGTTCGCCCTGCATAAGATAGTAAGCGAGGGAATGCACATGGGGAGTGTAGGCGAGCACGTAGCCTCCGGGCATAAGCTTTTCATTGAGCGCAGTAAACGTGGCGGCGGGATCAGTCAAATGCTCTAGCACATCGAACATGGTGATGATATTGTAGCCCTTGATAGGCTCATTTTCCAGCTGGACCTCTTCCACATGAAGCCCGCGTTTCTTGCAGATTTCAACGAGAAAACGAGCGAGTTCTATTCCCTTATAGGCGATGCCTTGATCCTTGAGGTAATCGATAAAATAACCAGGGCCGCAGCCAAGGTCGAGTATTTTCATCGCTCTGCGGGGAATATCGGAAATTTTTTCTTCAATATATTTCATGCGTTCCGGCGCATAGGTTTGTTTCCGGTACTCGTAGGTATCAATAATTTCTCTCGTGGTATCTTTTACATAGGCGTCATCATCATAGATTTCAATTTTTTTCAGCGCTTCCCATTTTATAAGAGGAGATACCAAGTGGCATTGGGCGCACTCAAACAGTTGGTATTCTCGATAGGACAGGTACGCAAACCCTTCCTTGCCCGCGCAGAGCGGGCAGGAAAACTGGTCAGGAGACAGGCAGGCATCTTTGCATTGATCCATTATTTTATGCCTATATTCGAGCATGTTCTTGAAGAAGTCCTTGCTCCTTAATTTTTTTGGATCGATGTCGAAGATTTTATAGTCTTTCAGGATATCGCGCATACCAATTGATAATTTTCAATTTTCAAATACCAATTTTCAAATAATTTCCAATGACCTAATTTCCAAACGTTTGAAAATTGAGAATTGATGCATTGATTGAAAATTGAGCATTGAAAATTACTGAATCTGATGTTTAAGTATCCACTCACCGCCTTTTTGTTCCCATAGGTGCGGCGTGCGGAAATAGTTGACGCGTTCCCAAAATCGCTCTTCCGCAATGCCTGTGTATTCCAGAAATTCCTTGAAATATTGATGAGGGAATTCTTGGTCAAACCGATGGACTAAAGCCACGCCTTCCTCGCGCGTAATTTTTCCATTCCTGATTTCCTGCGCGGCGTCATATGTCGCGCGCCCGATGCCGAACTTGATGAGCGTGGTGTAGTAATGGAAGGGATCGATCTTGTCGTCAATGCTTGAATATTTGGAATAACTTCCTTCAGTGCGTTCTTTATTCGCCACGAATCCGGTGTGTTCTGCGGAATAATAAAAATTTTCCTGCGGATCCCATTTTAAATAGTAGCCGAGATAGTGGACCTGTATGCCCGCTTCCTTAATTTTATTTTTTGCCTCTGGGAGATATGGATTGAGATCATTTATGGACACCGCGTGTTCTTTTATCAGGTCGCTTGCACGGACGCCGCCTAAAAAGAGATTATCGAAATTAATATCCAGGGCAAAAAAATCTTCTTTCATTACGGGGACGTCATTTTCTTTGATATTATTGCCGTATTCAGCCTGGTTTTCCCCGTAAAATACGAGGGGTATATGATACATCGCCGCGAATTTCGGTCCGATGTGGCGCTGTCCGATGATGAAAGGCTGGAAAGGATGGAGTAGGTTTTCAAATGCAAATTTAGTCAAGAGACGGTGTACGTGGCCGTTGGGGGTAAAGAGGATATTGTCAAATCCTCCCACATGGCTCCAGTTCGTGAAATTTTGCCAACCGGTTTCGGTATAAAGATGGGGAGCCCAGGTTACCGTGAGCGGGTTCATGCCATACTTATATTTCAGCACATGGGCAGTGAAGCCGCTGTCTTTGCCGCCCGAACCGGGCACGATGCAATCATAGCGGCCATCCTTGCTGCGATATTTGTCGCAAAGCGCGATAAGCTCTTTTTCACGCGCAATCCAATCTATCGTATTGTCTTTCATCCACGCATACTGGCACGCGCTGCAGACTCCTTGCTGATTGAATTCAATAGTGGCCTTGCGCTCTTCTTTATTGGATTTGAATTCCACCGTGGAGCTGGGGCGCTGATTGGAGATTACGCATCGGGTGCAAAACTTGACGGTCAACGGGAGGCCATAACGGCCATATCCCGAATCTGAAATGGTATTTGTCATAGCGACGGTATAAGTCGGATAAAATTCTCGATAATGCGCAATCCCGCGTTGCCGCTCTTCTCGGGGTGGAATTGGCATCCGTATACGTTATCCATCCTGACTGCTGAACAGAATTTCATGCCGCCATATTCGGTCACGGCGAGGATATGATCAGGATTTTCAGGATTCAGAATATATGAATGCACAAAATATACGTGCGTTCTTTGAGGTATGCCATCAAGAATTGTATTTTTCCACGAACCATCACCGGGCGCAATGGGACTCCAATTGATATGGGGCACTTTAGCGCCTGGCGCAAGGGGAGGGAATTTTTCAACGTTCCCGGGAATAATCCCAAGTCCATCCCAGGCGCCGAATTCAAATCCTTTTGAGAGGAGAATTTGCGCGCCCAGGCAGATGCCGAGCACGGGTATGCCCTGGCGGATGCGGGATAAAAGCGGCTCCCTCAGCCCGCGCACCCGCAGGCCTTCCATGCCCGCGTGAAATGCGCCATCACCCGGAAGCACGAGCGCGTCTGCATTCAAAAGCTCATCTGCTTCTTCGGTGAGTGAAGCGTTTGCATATTTTTTCAGCGCCTTATGGAGGCTGTAAAGATTGCCTACGCCGTAATCTACGATAGAAACATTTTTCATAAGTCCAATATATCGTTCCGCGTAGGGATATGGCACAAACCCAGATATTGTTTTACTTCTTGTATCGCGGCATCGCCGTAATGGAGCATTGAAGCAAATGCAAGCGCGTCTGGGTTTGCGGCTTTAATGGCATCGGCCATCGAAGCGAGCGAGCCCGCGCCGCCGTGGGCAATGATGGGAATGGGCGCAAAGGCGGTGACCGCGCGGATTAGCTCAAGGTCAAATCCTTTCTTGGTCCCTTCCTTATCAATTGAGGTAAGGACAATTTCACCCGCACCCATTGCGATTGCCTTTTTTGCCCACGCTACCGCATCGATGCCGGTCCTTTCTCTCCCGCCGTCAGTGTAGGCTTCCCAATGGTCTTCATTCATTTTTTTTGCTTCAATTGAAATGACTACGCATTGCGCGCCAAAAGTATTCACCGCATCTGAGATAAATTCTGGGTTGTGAATCGCGAAGGTATTGATTGCCACCTTGTCAGCGCCTGCGCGCAGCGCTTGGCGCATATCATTAATCGATCGGATGCCACCTCCCACGGTGATGGGAATAAAGATATCATCGGCGACAGATTTCAGCAGTTCAAAATCGATATTGCGTTGGTAGAGGCTCGCCACTATATCCATGTACATCAGCTCATCCGCCCCTTGTGCGCAGTAGCGTAAGGCTAGCTCCCGCGGTTTCCCGACGACACGCAACCCTTCCATATGGATGCCCTTCACTACGTTGGGACCTTTTATATCAAGACGAGGGATGATGCGGATATTAGGCATAGATCATTCGCGTTCTATACTACGTCGTATGTCATTGAAATCTTGATAATAAGGAGTGGAAGGATCAGTGACTGCAGCGTGGAGAGGAAGTGCACGCCCCAACAATTTTTTAAACGTACGATTGAGTATTTTCAAAAATGGGAATTTCTTGACAAGTGCAACTTTCCAATGTCCGCGCGAGGGGATGGAGGGTGAGATATGGAATTCTGCATATTCCCGATTGAGTTGCCGTGCAAGGAAATTCCAGAAACTTTTGCGTACGATCCTCATTGCTTCGTCAGCGGGCAGGTGGTCTTTTTCCGCGAGTGCAGTCGTCGTGAGCGTTTCGAAGAGCGCGTATGCAGGGGGGAATGTTTCTTGTACGACCCAATCAAAATAATTTGGTACTGGTTTATTGCGGTCGTGAATATGGCGTATGAATTGGAGGCAATCGATGAGCTTTGATTTTCCTTCTATAATAGAAAGCGCGCAAGGGATAATCTCACATCCCATGCTCACATCTTTGATTTTTTCACGGTGCGCCCAGTGGGCGTGCATCGCAGTGGTGCGGTGGACTGAAAAGAGCGTCACATAATAACGGGAAAAATAATACATAAGGCGTACCGCCGAGCTTTCTTGTTCATACTGCGGTTGGGGATAATCTTTTATTTTGGTGATGCGTCCAGCTACCTTGTTTCCTTCTATTCTCAGGGCCACCGCATGACCGTGCGCCGAAGCATAGTCGCGGTGCGATTCCAGGAATTCAGCGCAGCGGGTGAGTGAGGAAGGGATTTGGAAATCATCATCGCCGATCATGCACATGTACTCCTCAGTAACGTTTTCTAACAGGTGATAAGTTGCTACATCGATGGTTTCGTTAGGGAAAGAGAAGTAATGAACCGTGAGGGAGGGGAGTGACGCGATCGCTTCACGCTGCGCTAAGTCGTGCGCCGCATTGCTCGAGTCGCCGATATAGATGGGATGCGGGCATCCCACCTGCACATAATACTTCAGCTGCCGAATGACAAATTCGGAGCGGTTCATCGTGGGAATGAGTATGGCAACGAATGGAGAAGACATAGGTACTCTCTTCTAATACAATTATACATGATCGTGTATGGGTGGGGTTATTTTTAACTTATCCACATTTGTGAGTATGGTATATACCTCTAATATATTTTTCACTTCATAGTGGGGTGCTACTGTCGAAGGATATAGGTCATTGGCGATGCGAAATGTAATTCCGCAGCAATTACGACCAAACTCGACATCACTGTCTTTATCCCCTACAAAAAAACTTTTTTGAAGCGAAATATTGTATTCTTGCGCGGCTTGCAGAGCAAGTCCAGGTTTTGGTTTCCTGCACTCACACGCTCCCGTGAAATCAGGATGATGGGGACAGAAGTACGTTTTGAGGATATGTACACCCTTCTCGGCGAGCTCCCGTTCCACTGCGTTGGTAAATTCAATAGCCTCTTTTTCCGAATAGATGCCGCGCGCGATGCCTGCCTGATTCGTTACCATAATGAACCGGTAGCCTTGACCCTGTAATAATAAAAGCCCTTCGACGGCATCAGGAAGGAATTCAATATGCTCTGGTTTATGGGGGTAACCTATATCGCGGATGATCGTGCCATCGCGGTCAAGAAAGATAAAGTTAGGCGAAGTAGTCATCGATCATTTCACAGAGGAGGTGAATAATAAGAATATGGCATTCTTGAATACGCGGTGTGCTAGAGGAGGGGACAGTTAATATTTCGTCGCACCATTCATTCATTTTTCCGCCATCGTTGCCGGTTAAGCCCACCGTTTTCATATTCATTTCCCGCGCTTTTTGCAACCCTTTCACAATATTGGGAGAATTTCCGCTGGCGGAAATGGCAATGTAAATATCGCCTTCCCTGGCTAACGATTCCAGCTGCCGTGAGAACACATACTCAAATCCAAAATCATTCGCAATCGCGGTAAGGTTTGAAGTATTAGTGGTAAGCGCGATTGCAGGAAGGGGTTTGCGTTTTTCTTTCTCAAATTTCCCTGCAAGCTCTGCGGCGAAGTGTTGCGCGTCAGCAGCTGATCCTCCGTTGCCGGCGATAAATAGTTTATTGCCTTGCTTCAATGCGTCAATAATTTTCTGGCCGATTGATTGAATTTGCGTGAGACATGAAGCCTGCAGCAATTTCTGCTTCAGTTCAATTGATTCTTTAATAGAGCGTTCAATCATAGTGGCGTTTAGTGGCGTAATAAAAGCGTCATCTGGCTTCTATTGTCAAAACGGCCCTTTAAATTTATTCTCATAGCTATAGAATTCTTCTCCACTTAGGTCAGTTTCAGAGAGCCCTAATTTCTGTTCAATGGCCTTGATAATCTGTATTGCATTTGGGTAAAATTTATTCTCGAGCGGCCGGGTCGTAGGGCACGGTGTCTCAGCAAACCCTATTCGCGTAATAGGAGATTTTAATTCATTGAAACAATGTTCTTGCACGCGCGCTGCGACTTCGGCGCTGAAACCGCAGTTAAGCCAGTCATAATCCACGACGATGCAGTGCCCCGTTTTTTTTATTGAATCATATATCAGGGTGTAATCAAGGGGAGAAATAGTTCGAGGATCGATGACCTCGACGCGCACTCCTCGGCGGGCAAGGATCTCCGCTGCTTTCACTGCCTCTATGACCATCCATGAAACGCCAATCACCGTGACATCGGTTCCTTCACGGATACAGCGGGGAACGCCAAGCGGTTCAAGGTAATTCGGGTCTTCTGGCACTTCGCCAGGCGTGTCATAAAGCCATCGCTGCTCGATAATGAGAACCGGATTATCATCACGGATGGCAGATTTGAGCAAACCTTTCATGTCTGCGGCAGTGGAAGGAAGCGCCACTTTGAGTCCGGGGAGGTGGGCAAAGAGAGCGTGGAGAGTTTTGCTATGCTGCATGCCTTGTCCCCATCCGCGGCCAATGACCGTGCGGATGGTGAGCGGTACCTTAAGTTTGCCTGCGGAGGTATAGCGCATGCTGGTAACCATGTTAGCCAGTTGGTTTAGCGTAAGAAGGAGGAAATCTACTCGAATGTGCACATTGACCGGCCGCAGCCCCATTACCGCCGCACCCAGCCCTATGCCCATAAGCGCATCTTCAGAAAGCGGTGTGCTGAAATATCGTTTCGCGCCAAATTGTTCCAACAATCCTTTGCCGCTACCGAAGGTACGCTTGAAGTCTGCCACATCCAAGCCGTAGACAAACACACGCTCATCGCGCTCCATTTCCTCACGGAGTGCTTCAGTGATAGCTTCGCGGTACGTTATTATGCGAGACATATTATAATGCGTAAATATCGCTGTAGAGTTCCTGCGGATCGGGAAACGAGGCTATTTTTGCTTTCCGAACGCTTTCAGTCAATTGTTGTTGCACTGATTCCTCATACCTCTTCAGGTCGTCGTTCATCCCTTGGGAGAACAATTTCGTACGTTGCAGTTCGAGGGGATCCCGCGCTTTCCATTGTTTGTATATTTCTTCTGAGCGGTATCCCGCATGGAAGTCGGTATACATTCCGACGTGTTCATAGTAACGGTAGTACTTAAAGTGGAGAAAAGCTGGCCGTTGATCGGAGCGGAGCTGGGCAATTGCTTGAGTAGTGGTTTGATAGATTTGTTGTACGTCTGTCGTTTCATTTGCATATGCATTGCAGTCAAATTGTCGCACAATATCAGTAATTGAACGATAGCCATGCCGTTCTTCCGTCGAGGTATGGATTGCAAGATCATTGTCTTCGCAGATAAAGAGAATAGGGAGTTTTTTTAAACACGCAAAATTAATGCTTTCCCAGAAAACACCTTCATCAGTCGCCCCATCACCAAAGAATACCGCCGTTATTCTTCCCGTCGCAAGATATTGTTGAGCAAGAGCGCTTCCTACCGCCATAGGGATGGTGGTGCCCACTACTGCGGAGGTTGCGACCAGTCCGTGTTCAGGCGAGGCGATATGCATTGATCCTGCCTTTCCTTTCTGCGTACCTGTCGCTTTGCCGTAGAGTTCACAGAAGAATGCGTCAGTTTCCATGGTCCTCGCGAGGTAGATGCCATGGCTGCGGTAGGTGCCGAAGAGGTAATCATCCTTTGCAAGCGCTTGTAGCACGCCTGCCGCAATGTGTTCACCTCCGACATACAAGTGGCAGGGAGTCTTCATTTCATCCTCTTCATAGTGCGCTCTGATTTTCTCTTCCGTGGCGCGGATGAGGTACATCTTTTTGTAGAGTTCGAAATTGAGGTTATCCATATCGAGACTTCCCCATCCCCTCCTTAGTAAGGAGGGGACAAGTGATGTTGTCCTTTATTTATACAAGATTCGAAAAATGATTATTCCTAATGATTTGGAATCCTTTTATTAATTCCCTAATACCGTCGGAAAGATGGTAGCGGGGCACAAAACCTGTCTTTTCAATTTTTTCATTGCTTACGATGTAGTTTCGCTTATCCCTATCCTCGCCAATTTTTGCATCGGTAAAATAAAAATCAGGCACCTGCTTCTTGATCTCCTCGCATAATTCCCATTTGCTCAAGTTTGCATCGCTCAATCCGACATTATACACGTTGTTTTTCATTTGATTCAGATTATTCAACGCGTGCAAGAAAGCGCGTGCCACGTCGCGCACATGGATGTAATTCCTTTTAAAATGCGATTCGAATAGGATAAGGAAGCGGTCGTTCACCGCGCGATGGACGAAATCGTTGACAAGGAGATCGAGGCGCATGCGCGGGCTTATGCCGAACGCGGTAGCCAGGCGCAGGGTAATGGCATTGCCTGCTTCAAGGATTTCTTTCTCTGCCTGCACTTTCAGCCTGCCATAGAGCGAGACGGGGCGAAGCGGCGTTTCTTCAGTGCAATATATCCCTTCTTCGCCAACGCCGTAGCCGCTGTTGGTCGTGGGATAGATAATGAGCTGATCCGGCCGTCTCGTTTTTAGCATATGGCGCACCGCGTCCACAATGACCGCCTGCGCTTCGTGCGGGTTGCGGTCGCACAAAGGCGCGCCCGTGAGGCATGCAAGCGGGAAAATCGCGTCAGCATCACTAATGAGTTTTTCCATGAGCCCTTCATTCCTGACATCGCCGTGGATGATGGCAAGATCGGGGTCATGCACGACATCAAGGAGCGGCGTCTGGCCGTAGCGAAAATTATCCACGACCGTAACCTTGTGCCCTTCTTGGAGAAGGGCAGGGACGAGGATGGAGCCGATATATCCGGCGCCGCCGGTAACGAGGATATGCATATTTATTCTCATTTATACCTCCATAACAATATCATATCTTGTGGGTTTGTTCAATTTGACAATATAAGAGAATTCGTGGTAGAAAGAGGTGGTAAAAAATAACTCACGCGGCTGTTTGAAAAAGAAAAAATGAATTTTTCAGACGGGCGATTTCTTTTCACAATTCAAATCATGAGGTGAAGTTATGCAACAATCAAATTTATTCCCGCCGAAAATTTTGCCTCCCCTCACAATTCTCGGTACCGATAGTGGCAGACGGCGCGCCCTACTTGAGGCCGATTTTCAAATCGGACCAGATCCCATCAAAGATGTTGTTAAAAAGTTTGGAGGATGGGGTCGCAATATCCCTAACATAGCCGAACAGTTTCCCGCCATTCACGTTATGGCGATCACGAAGGATCGGCAGGTGATCGCGCTTTATCATCAACGAGTGTGGCGCGGAATTCGGCTCGAGTTCTCAGGTGGTAACGTCGCTCTTGGACAGGATCCGGAGCAGGTCATCCGGGAACGATTGCTGAAAGAAACCGGCTACGTCGCCGGTCCTGTAAAAATTCTCGTCTTTGATCATGAGTACAAGGAGGGTGATTTCGACCCGGCAAGCTGTCCGATTGGATATCTCATGGTTCTTGCAACGAACTGCGAGCTCGACGAGAACTATGAGGGCACGATGGGCGAACGATCGGAAGTGATCCTCACACCGTTGGAAGATTGGGTACCGTTATTGCTGAATCATCGTTACATTGATGGCAAAACGGCAACCATCACCCTCGCCGTGCTGGACGAGATAGGGGTGAAGTTTGATTTTTCGAGCGTTCAAATTTGAGCGTTTTCTCGTTCAAACGGTAAAAGGTCAATGTATCCATATATTTTGGTGCGTTGGCCTTTTCAATTTTGGCGAGTGTGAGATAATAAGCAAAGCGTGCACGTCTCACGTCATCCCGCAGGCAAGATGCGGGAACCAGAAATAAAAATAAACAAAAAACCGATCGATTTTCTGTTTATGTTTTGTCTGGATTCCTGCCTGCGCAGGAATGACAACAGCGTGAACGCTAGGGATAAATGTGTAATTTCAGGTATGCTTAATGAGACTCAAGAATATTTAAATTTCGCTGCGGAATTTGCCAAAAAGGCAGGCGAAATTGTGATGGAATTTCGCGGTAGAGTGAAAAATGTGGAATGGACCGCCCGGACGCATTTCCGGACGGAGATTGATACGAAGGTGGGGGAGTTGGTGCGCCGCGAGATTGGACAGAGATTTCCGGAGCACAATATTCACTCGGAAGAATTTGAAGATAAGGACGCAAAAAGTCCTTATACTTGGGTCATTGACGAACTGGACGGCACTATCCCATATTTTCGCGGCACGACTGATCATTTTTCTGTATGCATCAGTCTTTGTGAAAACGGCGTGCCGATTATCGGCGTAGTGAATGCGTGCGGGCGCGGCGAAATGTACACAGCGGAGAAAGGAAAAGGAGCATTTTGTAATAGCGAAGCAATTCACGTCGGTGATACCACAGAAGTCAACCATGTAATTATGGGAATTGATCCAGGTAAATTCGACCGTCAGGCATACGTGCCTTTCATTAATCGTGCTATGGCGCTGGACGGTATTTCATGTTTTCTTCAGTCCGGCTGCGCCAGTGTGCCGCTCTGTCTGGTCGCGAGCGGGAAGTACGATGCGTACCTTGCAACCTCGCTCAACCCAGAAGACATGGCTGCTGCGGTGTGTATTATTCGTGAAGCCGGTGGGAAGGTTACGAATCTTAAGGGTGAAGAATGGAAACTCGGCGATGCTTCGATTCTCGCGGCTAATCCCGCGCTTCACGAGAAACTCTCGGATTTTTTTAAGATAGGCATATAATTTTGAGGATGCAGACTTTGTCCGCCATTTCGCGCAAAATGGCGGACAAATAGTTTAACCGTTCATTTCGAGCCAAATGATCAGTTGCAATTAGGATTGAAGAGTTAAGAATTTTATCCCACTATTTTACGATCGTATAATAGTGGGGTTGAGTTAAAGGTGACGTGAAAGATACTAAACGAAATAAGATAAAAAAGCGATGGGGGAATTAAACACTATTAACCACATTGCAAATGTAGTGCACGTCTTCTGGGGTGATGGACTCGTTATTGGGCAGGAAGAATCCGCAGGAATGGATTTTATCGGATACCTCGTCATGGAACTCGCCGTAGCGTTCGCTCCAGAAGGGGTGAAGGCCGAGGTTGCCGGCGGAGAAAAGCCGCGTTTCAATGTGATGCGCATCGAGCGCTGCCACGATTTGTTTCCGGTGAGCGCGGTCGCGCGCAAGCGCGCCGAATGAAATGCTGCACGGCGCTGCTTTTTCGCTCCAGCGCTGCCATTCCAAAGAGGGGAGGAGTTTCGCATAGAGGAGGTGGTTTTCCGTGCGGCGTTTCGTCACGGCGTTTGCCTTATCAATCATGCGCAATCCTAAAAACGCTTGTGCATCAGTGGTGCGAAGATTAAATCCGGGTACAATAAAGGTGAAAGGCTCGTGCCAGTCGTCAAGATGATATTTTTGCATGAACGCGGACCTTTTCTCTTTGGGAAGGTCTTTGAGCCATCCATGGCTGCGCAGCATTAAAAGCAGATGATAAAGATCTTCATCATCCGTGTTTACCATGCCTCCTTCAATGGTGGACAGTTGATGGCCGAAAAAGAAAGAAAACGACGACATGGCGCTGAAGGCACCCACTTTTTTGCCGCCGTATTCGGCCCCCAGCGCGGCGCACGCGTCTTCCATGAAAAAAAATCCGTAGCGGCGCTGCAGTGCGGCGAGTGAATCCATATCCATGGGCACTCCCAGCACTTGGACCGCAATGACGGCGGCAGGATCATGCTGCTGCAGCAGGCGTTCCAATTGCGACAGGTCGAGGCCGAAGTTATCCTTGTCCGCTCCGCACATGAGAGGCTCAAAGCCGAATTGCATAAATGGCGCAATGGTGGTGACCCACCCTACGCTCGGCACGACCACTTTTCTATTTTTTAATTTTCCGGATAAGAGCGCCGCATACGCCATGAGCAGGTTCGCGGAAGAGCCGGAATTGCAAAATACCGCATATTTCGTGCCAATCCAGCGAGCCCATTGGCACTCGAATTCAAGCGTCAGCGGCCCTTTAGTCAATTGCGGGTTATGCTGCAGCCAATCCGCCAGGGCGTTCAGATCGTGCTGATCAATAATTTGTTCTGCAAGTTTATACTGTCTCATGATGTAGAAGAGAAATAATCTAAGGCTTTACTATACCGTTCCGGCGTACCTATGTCGATGAACTGTTCAGAGGTGGCAAATCCGTACAATCCCTTGCCAATGAGTGCAGGGAATAGGTCGTATTCAAGAGACGTCTTTGCGTCTGGCGGGATGAGGGAGAGCGCCTTCTTATGGAAGAGGTAGATACCGGCATTTCTCCATTGCGCCTCTGGGAGATTTTCTTTTTCTCTAAACGCCACAATGCGCTTACTGCGCTCGTCAATTATTACGTTGCCTGCGTCAGTGCGCTCATTACATTTACTGCATACCATAGTTGCGAGCGTGTTTTTATGCATAAAGTGCTGCTGTGCTACTTCAAGGAGATTAACCGGACAATAGGAATCTCCATTGGCAACAAAAAAATATTCACCGCGCAAGAGCGTTTCAGCCTGTTTGAGAGCGCCCCCTGTCCCGAGGGGCGCGTCTTCTTTTGAATACACAAGGTGTTTTGTGTAAGGACTTGAGCGGTAATAACTCTCGATATCCTCCGCCTTATAACCAACGCAGAGGATGATGCGTGTTGTGCCTATGCGGAGGAATTGCTCAATCAGCCGTGAAAGAAAGGGTATGCCGTTAAAGGGGGCAAGTACTTTAGGGATACTCGGATCTACTGCACGGAAACGGGTACCCAAACCTCCGCACAGGATGCATACCTCTAATGGTTCATTCCTTTTCATGGTACGACACCTCCCAAGGTAGTGTGGTTAAAGATAACGGTACTTCCTTCTGTTTCAAATTTAAACGGAATTTCTAAAAGCCGACGCAATCGTTCTCGCACCATAGGCTGTGACGAGGGGGGCACAAAGAGGAGGAGAAATCCACCTCCGCCGGCGCCCAGGATCTTCCCGCCCCTCGCGCCTGCGTGCAGCGCATCCTCATATATTGAATCGATCACTTCATTCGTGACTCCTTCGGCGAGTGACTGCTTGAGGCGCCAATTTTCATGCAAAAGTCCCCCAAACTCTTGGATTGCGCCGGTCTTCAGTATATGGCGCGCTTCGTTGACGAGTTGCATGAGATGCGACAACTCTTTTTCACGCTTGGAGAAATTGTCTATTTTGCTTTTTTCGATGAGTGAAGCCATTCTGGTAAATCCAGTAAAAAAGAGCATGAGGTGGCATTGCAGCTCGGCACTCACCTCAGGGGATACCTCGAGGGGGCTCACCGTGATCTCGCCATCGGGATGAAACGTAATATGGTTAAATCCTCCGTACGCGGCGGCAATCTGATCTTGAGAGCCGACAGTTTCCCGTATGCGTTGCTGTTCCACCTCGATTGCCTGTGCCGCGAGCGTCTTTTTATCGATTGTTCTGCCATTCAAAACATGGAGGGCGTGGAGGAGTCCCACGGTGAATGATGAGCTTGTGCCAATGCCGGATCGTGCGGGCAGATCGCCATCATGGTGCACCTCCAATCCCTCGTCATGTCCCAGGAATTTGATGCATTCGCGCACCACGGGATGCTGGATTTCATCCGTGTCATTCGCCGTTTCAATATGGGAATAGACAATGCGGTGTTTGTGTTCAAAAAAGGGAGGCAGATTGCGGCAGCTCACATAGCAGTATTTGTCGATGGAGGTGCTGATGACCGCACCGCCGTGCATGAGAAACCATTTTGGATGGTCAGTGCCACCGCCGAAAAAAGATATACGGTAGGGTGTTCTCGTAATGACCATATATTTACATTGAGAGAGCAGAAGAGGGAATCACGGGGTTGGGAAATTTGCTCATGTCAATAATCCAGGCGTAGCCGCGCCAGCGGTCTTTCTCCGTAATTTCATGTAGGATCAGATCGCGGTAGCTGGGCACCTCGCTTTCATGTCCCCAGAATCGGCTTGTGCCAAATGTTTTTAATTGGGCTACAGCCACTTCTTTGATTTGCCTCGTTCGCAAAAGCTCATTTAATGCGGGATCTTTAGTGAAGTCTCCATCTTTAATCGTTTCCGGCACTGATTCTAAGTTTAATGCTTTGCTGCTTGTGCCCGGGATGATGACATAGCCATTCTTGACTTCGTTGAGAGTGTTAATATACTGAATTTCGTATTTATTGCGTATCGTAGGATTAATATTATTAATAACAGCGTCATTATAGACGGTTTTATAGGTAGAAAATTGCGTGATACCAAGGGCATCAAGTTTGCGAATGAGGAAAGCGCTTGTCATGCGCGCCGGGTAGATATCGCGCGCGAGCTGAAGCCAATTCCAAATCACGGTAGGTATGAATGCACCGATCGCAGTCAACCAAAATAGAAACGGCGCGGTAGTAACATGAAAAAGCGCATAACCAATAAACATAAGCATGCCGATAAACCCTGGCAGGTATGAGCGTCCAAGCTGGGGTCCTTTCGTAAATTCTCCCCACGCAATAGGGGAGATCGCCAGCAGCAACATAGCCAAAGACGGAATGATAATCAACAGCGGCCGGGTTGACAGGTACCCAAGACCTGCCAGGTATATTACGCCCAGTCCGCAGAGGGCGGTAGGTAGGGGAACAAAGCGCCAGAACAGTCTAGGAACCCAGCGCCAACCCGCGCCGCGCATATAATAGTTAATCGGTTTGCCAATACTGGCAAAGTAGTTTACATAGAGACGAAAGTGACCCTTGGTCTGGCCGGCATAGTAGTACCAGAAGTATTGTTTAAGATTATACGGCAAATTTGGAATATTGAAGAAAATAACAGTAATGGCAAATCCGGCAAGCACAGGCAGGAAGTAGGATATGCCGAGCGCATTAATGATAATGATTACCCAGAGAACAAGCGCTATTACTTTTTTTGTAACTACCACAAGCCGGGCGTGGGCGTGGGCAAGATAATGATCCAGGGTGAATTTACCTCGACTATTGATGATTTTGTTAAGGAATCGCGGCGCTCGTTCGTAGTAAATTTCCGTAACTATCTTTTTATACCATCCCCAGAGCATGAGAAGACCGATGAAGGTGAAAAGAGGGAGCCAGATATTTATAAGCGTTACATGATTGTGGCGCAAAAGCTCGACAAGCCCGCGGTGGTCAGAGGCGATGAGTAGAGGAGAGTATTTGGCATAGAAGATCGCAGCCAGAAACAGCATAAAATATTTTCGTGACGAAGCTGAGGCAAACATAGTAAGGCTAAAAAGCGCGCCGCTGACTCCTAACCAGAGAAAGGCGTTGGTAGTGGCAGCGGTATAATCGTTTACTTGCTGGACGACGAGAATTGTTAAAAGAAAGATTGTGGTGCCATCAATAATATGTCCGCCGAAAAGCGCCACTTGCCAAATCCATAGGGAAGTAAGAAACAATATGCTTACTACAAAAGCGACAGATGCGTTCCAATAGTCTTTTCCAATGAGGTAGAGGAGAATCGTGGAAGCGGCATTGGCGAATCCGCACATCGTGAGAAGCGGATGTTCTGTTAATTTGTCCCCCATGATTTTTTGGAATACCGCAATCAACATGATCGTCACATCTTTCATGCGCGTCTTCCCAATGCCATATTTGTGAATATCAGACGGCAGGCGCCATTTGTAGGCTTGAGCTGCGGCATAGACTTGTCTTTCGTTATCGGTGTCATCGGTGATATACTGGCTTCCTCGTGTGCGGCATGAGAAGTAAATGGCAGAGCCTAAGGAAAGGACAATGATGATGAGAAAGTACCAGTCAAACATAATGATATTCATTAAAAATATTATTCATTAAAAGTGAACGGTATTCACTTTATAGAAATAAGAATCTTTGTCTTTGAGGAGCGCATCGGGTCTGCCGCGCTCTTTAATGATCCCATCTTGGAGAATAATCAATGAGTCACAATGCTTGAGAGTGGTTAAGCGGTGCGCAATGATGATAATCGTCACCCTTCCCTTCAAGTGCTCGATCGTTCGTTGGATAAGCGCTTCTGATTCATTATCGAGGGCGCTGGTCGCTTCGTCAAGAATGAGGATATCAGGCTGACGCGCCAAGACGCGAGCGAGGATGATGCGTTGCCGCTGTCCGGCAGACAGCTCCATTCCCCTTTCCCCCACTACGGTGCCGTACCCTTCGGGAAGTTTGTCAATAAAATCATGAATATACGCCAAGCGCGCGGCGGCCATAACCTCTGCGCGTGTCAAATCATGGTAGAACGTAATGTTATGCTCAATGGTGTCATTGAGCAAAAAAATGTCTTGCGACACGTAGCCCACATGGCGCCGCCAGTCCGCCAGGCGGATGGAATGTATGTCTATTCCATCGAGGGTAATGGCGCCATGGAGCGGTGTGAGGAGGCGCAGTATCAGATCGACGACGGTGGTTTTGCCTGAACCGGAAGGCCCAATGATCCCCACCATAGATCCTTTTTTCACTTCAAACCGTACGTTTTTCAGCACCGCATCGGTTTCGCGGTGGTAATGAAACTGTACGTCGCGGATCGCGAGGAGCGACTGAAAAGAAAAAGGCTGCGTTCCCTCGTCGTGTTCCCGATTCTGGCGCATGGATTCGCGATGATCGGTGACGCTTTTGAGGTAGGGCGCCGATTCGCTCATACCGTTGAGCTTTCCCTGCATGGATTGGACGTACGAGAATATCTTTTGAATGAGATAGAGAATAACGGCAAAGGAGGCGAAGTTAAACTGCGGCGATTGGTAAGAGAAGGCGAATACTGCAAGGATGAATACGATGCTGACTGGCTGGATAAACACGTTCAGTCCGCTGTTGTAGAGTGAGAGCTGGAGGCGTGCGCGCCGTAAATGTTCAAAGAGATGTTCTCCCCTTATGAGGACGCTTGTTTCTGCGTTTATAGCTTTCACGGTTTTTATCCCGATCATGTGCTCGTTGATGTGGTGGGAGACGGCCTTTCCCATTTCCGAGAGACGGTATGACACCTTGCGCGTGCGGTAGAGCAGCGGTTTGATGATGAGAAAGAGCGCGGCGCCAACAATGAGCGTGACGATCGTGATCGGCGCCGATATGTTGACTGCCACGAGCAGATACATGATGAGGTTGGTGAGGATGAGGACGGAAGAGCTCAAGAGCAGGAGCACCCCGGAGGAAGCGCTCACATGGTCCACAAGCACTTTTTCCAAGTGGCCGATTTTCTGGTTGAGCAAGTGCGGCCACGACGCGTCGAGCGACTCTCGGAAGAGTTCCGTCCTCATTTTCATCTCGTAGCTATAGCTCATGCGAGCGTTGAGATAGTTGGCCGCAAAGAGCACGAATGCTTTCGCGATAAACAGGAGGGCGATCAAAATAGCGAGCGAGGTGAATGTGAAGGCTATATGAGCGCGGACGAATGCCGTCCTGATGATATTGGATATAGCATCGGCTCCTGGGGGCGTAGTGTCGCTTACTAGGGAAAAGAGAGGGATGACCGCATTAATGCCCACTCCTTCGAGCAAACCGCTCAGGAATCCCAAGGCAGTCATGAGCGCCACTTGCGGCTTATATGCGCCAAAAGCTTTATTGAGTAGGTGATAGGCGAAGGTGATTTTATTGTCTTTCAGGAGAGCAGCCATTTAGACAAGATTATGTTGGTACCATTCGTACATTTTCGTTAAACCTTCTTTCAATTCAATCTTCGGTTTCCAGCCCAATGCGTTTATCCGGCTCGTGTCCAGAGTTTTCATCGGCATACCGTCGGGTTTGGTATGGTCCCACACGATTGTCCCGTGATAATCTGTAATTTTTTTCATAAGTTCTGCCAGTTCATAAATGGCGATGCCCATGCCGGTTCCCACATTAAAAAATATTTCTCCGCGTTCATTCTGTGTTTTGGTGGGATTAAATTTATCCATGAGCATAAGGCACGCTTCCGCACAATCTTCGCTATAAAGGAATTCCCTGATCGCGGTTCCTGATCCCCAGAGTTGAAGTTCAGGCGCTTGGTGTATTTTTGCTTCGTGAAATTTACGCATTAATCCGGGAATTACATGAGAATTGATTGGATGGAAATTGTCATGAATCCCATATAAGTTAATGGGCATAATAGCGATATAATTGGTGCCGTATTGCCGGTTGTAGCTTTGGCACATTTTCATGCCGGCGATTTTAGCTATCGCATACGGTTCATTTGTTGGTTCTAAGGGCCCTGTAAGGAGATATTCTTCTTTCATGGGTTGGGGGCACTCACGCGGATATATGCACGCAGATCCAAAAAACAACAATTTTTTTGCATGGGAGAGATAGGACTGATGGATAACATTAGCGGTAATCGCGAGATTTTGATAAATAAATTCTGCGGGTAATGTATTATTAGCGATAATACCGCCCACTTTTGCCGCTAGCAAAAATACATAATCTGGTTTCTCCTGCGTAAAGAATTCAGCTACCGCGTTCTGGTTGGTGAGGTCAAGTTCTGCGTGAGTTTTTGTAATGATATTATGATATCCATACTTTTGTAATACTTGCAGCAGTGCATGTCCCATAAGTCCTGTATGCCCTGCGACGAAAATTTTTGAATAAGTATCCATAGTATTATGGTTGCATAAATTTAGCAGGATCCTCACCCATTGTGCGAAATTCAGCTTCCATCATGATGCGGACCAGTTCCTCAAATGAGGTATGCGGCGTCCAGCCAAGATTTTCCCTTGCTTTAGTCGCATCGCCGAGCAGCATATCAACCTCTGAAGGGCGAAAATAGCGCGGATCGATTTCTACCAAAACCTTGCCGCTTTTCGCATCAATGCCTTTTTCATCCATTCCGTTGCCTCGCCATTCGAGGTTGTATCCTACCAGCTGGGCTGCGCGTGTTGCGAACTCGCGTACGCTGTGTGATTCGCCTGTTGCGATTACATAATCGTCAGGCGTATTCTGCTGAAGTATAAGCCACATCGCTTCTGCATATTCAGGCGCATAGCCCCAGTCGCGCCGTGCATTGAGATTGCCAAGATAAAGCACTCCAGGTTTTGCCAAACCAAGCTTTATTTTCGCCAGAGTATTGGTAATTTTTTTTGTGACGAAAGTGCCGCCGCGCCGGGGTGATTCGTGATTAAAAAGAATGCCGTTAGACACGAAGAGCCCGTACGCTTCACGGTAATTTACGGCTATGTGGTAGGCGAACGCCTTGGCGCAGGCGTAGGGTGAGCGCGGATGAAATGGCGTTGTTTCTTTTTGCGGCGTCTCCTGCGCCTTGCCGAACATCTCGCTTGAACCCGCCTGATACACTTTCACATGCGCTTTGGTGTCTTTTATCGCATCTAAAAGGCGCAGAGTGCCAAGACCATCGACGTTGCTGGTAAATTCTGGAATTTCAAAGCTTACCTGAACATGGCTTTGCGCGCCAAGATTGTAAATCTCATCTGGCTCTGTGCGTTCAATGATGCGGTTAATGCTGCTCGTATCACCCAAGTCCCCATAATGGAGATACAGTTTTCTGCCCTGTTCATGGGGATCCTGGTAAATCTGGTTGAGGCGTTCGGTATTAAAGCTTGATGATCTTCGTATGATGCCATGCACTTCATATTCTTTTCGCAATAGCAGCTCTGCAAGATAAGAACCATCTTGACCAGTGATGCCGGTGATGAGCGCTTTTTTCATAAGGGTTATCTGCTATTGATATCGGAGCTTACTGGTACCGTAATAATTTAATTTGGTATGCCAGTATTGCGTTTAATATCCGTGTACTTTACATATTCAAGATTCACCTTTAAATAACTTAATTTTTACGGTACTGGTATAATTGTATCATAAGAGCAGCATATCAGTATTTCCTTATGATTCAGCGCTTATATCCCATTGTTTAACATATTTGCCTATACCGTGCCGCTGAAGTTTATTTTGGCGCCGCAGGGATATTTGGGTCCATGCGAGCAGGCTTTCAAAGTTGATCTTATATCTTCCTTTGATAACGATAAATTTAATCTCCTTATTTTTTAGCGCGGTTCTTATTGTTTTATCAGAGAGGCCGAATAACTTTGCTGCCTCTGAAACCGATACCCTTATTAAAGGAATAGATGAAGGTGCATTATTTTCTGGCATATCTTAAGGTATAATCATATTAAACATAATCACTATATAATAGTTTTAAAATCTAGACAAGTCTAGAAGTTCATAGTATAAATAATAATTATCCACATTGGATTTCTAGATATATCTAGATATTAGTATAAATTTTGTTATAAATTATATAAAAATAAGACAATATTCAGGTGTAACAGATGGTATTTAATAACGTCTACTTTAATGCAAGACGCATCAGATAGCCTAATTGAAAGGATACGGCAGGGCGACAGAGAGGCCTTAGGAGAAATGTACGACACATTTGCCCCTTCTCTTTATCGTTATATCTCCTTTCGCATTGCACATACACAGGATAGGGAAGATATATTGAGCAGTGTTTTTTTAAGGGTATTTGAATCCATTGCGAAAGGGAAAATGATAACGAACATCAGGGCGTTTCTTTATCAATCAACGCGGAATGCGATTATAGATTATTACCGGGAGTCATCACGCAGTTCTTCAGTTATCATAGAATGGAATGAAGAGTTATTGCAGGACGAACAGTCTCTTACGCCCCTTTTGCATTCGGAACAACTTATCGACACCGCTATCCAAAACAGAATCATAGCGAAAGAGCTTGGGAACTTGAAAGAAGAATATCGTGAACTACTTTCATTGCGATATATAGAAGATCTGGAAATAGATGAGATTGCGGCGATTATGCAGAAATCTCACATCGCGGTACGCGTTACGCTCCATAGGGCGCTCAAAGCGCTCAAGAAATTAGTAGAAAGTACTATAAGTGCTAATAAGTGATATGCGAGATAATGATCTCATAAAATCATTAATAAATCTTCGCCAGCACACATCGGTGCCGGAGCGCAGCCTTGTTTCATTGCGCACAAAAGTGCTGAATAGCGCTGGTTCTATCACGTTTACACAAAATAGCCGCATACCTCCCTTACCAATACAAACGACTTCATTATTCGTTTTTTGGAAATCATATATACAAACCCATTTTAGCATTATTCCGCAGGTGGCAACCGCAGTGGTAATTGTGCTGGTGATAGTCGGCGCAGGTTCGGCATATTCCTTACACGCAAAACCCGGCTCCCCTTTATATAAAGTAAGGATAACCTTGGAGAATACGAACGTGGCGCTCCATTCCCAGCCAACGAGGCGTACTGCACTGGAAATCCAGCTTTTTGATAAGGGAGTGAGCGAGCTCAAAGAAATGAGCACAAATGACGCATCTTCTTTCGCAGTAATCGCGGTCATAGATACTCTTGACGAGCGGTTAGTCAAAGTAAACGATAGGATCGGCACATTAAAGGGGGTTCAATTGGACTCACAAGTGGTACCCACCATAATTTCCGCAACCGATAAAGCCATATATGCACATAATACGCTGAAAAATCTTCGAGAATCTGCTCCGATCGCCATGCAGTCGAAGTACAATAGAGCTATTGCGGCGTCATCGCGATTGAAGATTACTGCGCTGCAGGCTCTGGTAACCTATTCTGACGGCACAAAAGATACCAAGGCGCAGGAAGCAGTCGCTGAAAAGCTGCAGGATGAGATTATTGCCGCCAAAGAAAGCATTAATACGTTAAAAGGGGCACAAGAGCCGGAAACGGCTGCAAAGACAGATAATATAAAGAATCTTGAAAATGCTATTAACAATGCCGAGATTGCGCTTAAAGAAGGAAATTTAAGCATTGCACTAAACCATATTATTGAATCCAATGAATTATTAGAATCTTCCAAAGGCATTGTAGAGGGGGATTCCATAGAAATTATAGGAAGTTTACAGTCAGTAACTTCAACTAACGAATCCAGTACACCCGTCATTGTGGATGAACCTGTTGTAGTGCTAGAACCTTCTGGAAATTCGAATAGATCTGTATTGTCCAGCACTACTTCATTACCTCTAAATATTGAAGAAAATATTGAACAAACACCAAAAGAACCGCCAGAGTTTCCGTTGGGGTTTGATCTTTAAAGTTGACAAAAGAGTATTCTGTTGTTCTAATGTATAATGTACAGAGAAAAGGGATGCTTGCCTGGATGCGACTTATTGTTGTAGATGAGCAAGAATATTTTAGTTTTATTTGTAATAAAGATTTATGGCATTGCTCATAGAGGGTTATGTCATAACTTTATAATTTAAAAAGGTCGGCCTCTTATTTATTCAAGCATTTGGATAAATAAGTTGTAACGCTAATAAACTTGTCTGTTATATTTGATTTTAATAGGTCGAATCATTATTAATAAAGTAACAGGCAAGATACACACTGTACGGTACTTTATCTACCGGCAGGGTGCGAAAGGAAGTACGAATGTCGAATTTTATCAAAAAAAGTTTTACATGGGGAGTTGTGGGCGCCACTATCGTATGGTCGCTCGGAATATTTGTTCTCCCCGTTCAAGTGAAGGGCGCGCAGGACGGCGATCTTATCAAGATGCCGGGTAATCCTGCGGTATACCTTCTCAAGGGCGGCAAGAGATTTGTATTCCCGAACGACAAGGCATACTTTACGTGGTACAGCGACTTCTCTGGAGTGGTAACGGTATCGCAATCCGAGCTCCAATCGTATCCCATCGGCGGCAACGTGACTTACAAACCAGGTACCAGGTTAATAAAGATCACGACCGATCCGAAGGTATATGCGGTTGAGCCAAACGGAACTCTCCGATGGGTAACATCGGAAGCGATCGCCGTTTCCCTCTACGGATCAAACTGGAACAAGAGAATTGATGACGTTCCAGATCCGTTCTTCGTGAACTACACCACCGGCGCAGATGTCACGACTGCAACATACCCGGTTGGCTCTATAGTGAAAGAAGAGAGCTCCGCCACGGTCTATTACATTGCCGAGAGCAATACCAAGCGGCCATTCGCCACTGATGCGGCGCTCACCGCGAACATGATGAAGACCGGCAATGTGCTCACCGCGACCAGTCTCGCCAGCTACACTTCAGGCACCTCTGTCACAGGCAAAGAGGACACGCTTGCAGTATTTGGCGGCACCACGAGCACCGGCCCCGCGGCAGGCGGCACGCTTTCATTGGCGCTCTCTGCTGACACGCCCGCGTCTGGCGTCTTCGTGAAAAGCGCTGCGCGCGTTCCGTTTACCTATATCAATGCGACCGCAACCGGCGGCGAAGCAGTGATTGACTCGATGGTAATCCAAAGAGGCGGCATTGCGCAGGACTCGATATTTTCAGATATCACCATTCTTGTGGATGGGACGCAGGTGGGATTAAACAAATCCTTTAACTCCGTGCACCAAGCCACATTGTATGATGACATCACCATCCCAAGCGGCACTACCAAGAAGATCATGCTGACCGGTAATACGTCAGCGATGGCCTCAAACTCTGGTGAAATGCCGATCCTTGGTTTGGCTGCAGTTACCCTCAAGAGCGGCACCTTGTCAGCATCGCTGCCAATCTATGGCAACCCGATGACTGCCAATAACACTATCAGTATCGCTGCCGTAACCGTCGCGCGCGGTCCGCTTGACCCCGGCGCCACTTCTACCCAGAAGATCGGCACCAAACAATATGCCTTCACCTCGGTGAAACTTAGCAATGATTCAGTAGAAAAAGTGCAGGTGGAAGAGCTTATCTGGGATCAGGCAGGTTCAGCTGACGATTCAGACATTTCAAATGTCAATCTTTTGGTTGACGGCGTTGTGATTGCGTCCCTGTCCAATCCAGTGGACAAGAAAGCGCACTTCAAGCTTGCAACCCCATATTTGATTGATAAGGGGAAGAACAAAGAGTTTACCATCAAGGCGGATATTGATTCTGGATCAAACCGCACGGTGGACTTTGACATCGAAAAGAATACCGATGTCGTGGTAAAGGGATTAACCTATGGCTATTATGTCCTGGCAACAGGATGGCCATCAGCGACTGATCCTCGATTGAGCGGTTATGCCGTGACCATTGATACTGGCTCGCTAAAGATTGAGCCTGTCGCCACCGCGTCCAACAAGATAACGGACGGCTCCACAGGCCAGATCTTGGGCATGTTTAATTTTGAGGCAAAGGGTGAAGATGTTTCCATCACTTCTCTCGGCATCAAGGTTACCGTTTCAAGCTCCGCGGCAAACGTATCTGACGTGACCAATATCACGCTCTATGACGAGGCAGGCCTTGCGGTAGCCGGTCCGGTAGACCCTACAGGAACTACCGCAGATATTACCGCAACTTCCACTGATACCATTACGGTGCCCGTCGGCATTCATAAATACACCGTTAAGGGTGATTTGAGCACTGATTTTGTGTCTGCGGATACGGTGTTAGTGAAAATTAAGCCTTCAGACATCACTTCAAAGGGCGTCACGACAGGCAAGACGGTCACCCCGACGCCCGCGACATACCAAACCTCTACCACACAAACGGTGCAGGCAGGATCTCTTGTGGCGAACATTTCCACGACTCCTGTGGCACAGACCGTGGTCGCAGGCACCAATGGGCATACCTTTACGAACTATGTGCTTGACGCGCAAGGTTCTGGCGAAGATATCCGTGTCACGCAGATAAAGGCTGCCATGCATACCACGGGGTCTTCCTACCCTGCGTTGATTTCAGGATTGAAGCTTTATGACGGCTCCCTCGAGCTCGTCACGTCAAATGATCCTGATCCGACGAACACCACTGCAGCCGCATCGGCTACTTCAACCTTCACCTTTGTGAATGCGCTTGTAGTGCCGAAGGGAACCTCCAAGACTTTGTCGCTCAAGGGGAATATCTCCAAGAGCGTCACGTCTGGCACAGTGAAACTCGGGCTTCAGAATGATGCGACGAATGCTATCGCGGCGACAGGCAAGGATACCGGCGCGACCATTACTCCTACCTACAGCTATTCTGACGGCCAAGCGATGACACTCACTGATGCTGGCACACTCACGCTCTCGGCAGACGCGTCTACGCCAATCGCAGGGCATGTTCCCGGTTCATCCACCGGACTCCCTGTGGGCGTATTCTCCATGCAATCGAGGCATGAGGATATCAATGTAGAAAAGATTTGGTTCAGGCTCTCAGCGGTGAACAGCGGCGGTCCAGATCAAGTTGACAAGATTTGGCTCACTGACGGCACGAAGACTGTAGGGGTTACTCCAACCTCTTCAGATTCTTCCGCTCCGGTTCAGGTGCTCTTCGATGTGTCACTTGATCCATTCGTGGTTGCCGCAAACACTACCAAGCTCTATACCCTCAAGGTTGATACGGCGCAAGTTGACACGCCATCAGGATCCAAGGGCGCCATGGGCGAGGGCTTCCAGTTCTCGATTAACGCAACCGGTGATATTACCGCAAAAGGTGCGTCATCTGGCAATAGCGTAAGCACGATTACTGGCACGCCCACGTTCAATGCCTTTACCCTGTATAAGACTGTGCCAACAGTTGACGTATCGAGCGGAGTGACGAATAAGCTTACTTCAAACGGCACCTATGAACTCTACAAGTTCACCATTGCCGCGGATCCGAAGGGCGAAGTAGCTCTCTATAAGCTTACGTTCGGCATTTCAACGACCACGGTCACCGCATCCAGCTTCGAGCTACGCGACAGCGGGTATACCCAGGGCGCAGTAGGCACCCTCTCCGTAGCGTCGCAGAACCTCGCTGTTCCGGCGTCAGGATATCTCGAGTTCCTGTTTGACACGGATTCAAGCGGTATAGGCCAAGGCGGTGAGTATCGATCGATTCCTGCAGGCAGCTCGCGAACCTTTACTTTGAAGGCCAGCGTAAGCGGCTACAGCTCAAGCGTCTCCAATGGCGTGAACGTTGCGCTCGCAGGCGATGCAACCTTCCCATCAACCGTGGTTGAGTGCGCAGGCACTACCGGAGCAAGCGATAATGCGTGCACCGGTGTAGATTCCGACGATCAGGACGACTTCATCTGGTCTGACCTTAACTATGGTAACAACTCCACGACTGCCACTAATACGGCACAATGGACCAACGGTTACCGCGTGAAAGGCCTTGATTCAACCTCGTCAACTGCGCAATCAATCTAAACTGATCATTTAGATGAGATTAAGATGCATTGACAGCGATTGAATCGCCAGAGTGGCATTCCGCCCCCCGCAATTGCGGGGGGCGGATGCTTGTTTCTGGATGATGGATTTGCTAAGCTGTTGTTATGATAATTTAAGGATTTGAAATATGATATACCAATTAAAACAGAACAGAATTTTACTTCTGTTAGCGGCAATAATAATCGTAATCGGCGGAGGAATATATTACCAACAATATCGTCAACGACCGCCAGTTTATTCCGGCAACGGATTACCGGCGGAACTTCAGCCCTATGCTCATTTATTCGAGTTTGAGAATCTTGACCCCAATCTTCCGGATTCGGCGCGTGAGAAATTTTTTAAGCGTTTCACCAATGATACCAATGCGCTTCGCGCAAACCCCGACAATTTTAATGCATGGCTGGATATTGGGCTCGTGCATAAGAATTTAAACGCGTTTGAGAAAGCGCGCGATGCGTGGGAGCATCTGGGCGAGATCCGTCCCCTTAACTCCATCTCATTTTCAAATATTGGGGATCTCTATGCGTGGTTTCTCCATGAACCAGCCAAGGGCGAAGCGGCATACCTGCAGGCTCTAAAAAATGAGCCGACCGATATAAATTTCTACAGAAATCTTGCCGAGATATACGATAAGCTCATGCCCGAAAGGAAAGGCCAAATTGACCCGCTTCTGGAAGAGGGGATAAAGGCAGCAAGAACAAATACGGAGAAAGCAGAGCTCACCGCGCTTATGGCAAGTTACGAACGTGATCGTGGAGAAAAGGATGAAGCGCTAAAACATTATCGCGAGGTACTCGCGCTCGATCCAAAGTATCCTAAAAAAGAGTTGATTCAGGCAGAGATAGATAAATTATACTAATTTGCCAACCCAATTCCGATTGTCATTCCAGACCGAGATCTGGAATCCAGGAATAAAAAACAAACAAACAATCGATTTTCGTTTGGTGTTCCCCGATCTCGGTCGAGGACGGCGTCTGGATTCCCGCCGGAGCCCCGCCTGCGCGAGGCCATGGTTTACCCCGTACAGTGATACGGGGCGGGAATGACGATAGAATCGGAATTTGAATAGCAATTGAGTATAACATCCACAAAACCTTAATCAATTGAGATACACGCGTTCGGTCGCCGCGATCATCGTTTGAAGTGTGGGGATCGGCTTGGGTGGTGATTCTCGAACAGTGGAAGTTGCGGAGAGCACCGAGAGAATCACTTCGGTAAGCGCAAAGGAGTCCTTCGGATCAATGAGGCGATACATAGCATTTTCCTCCATAACTTCAGGAATTCCTCCCACGCGTGTTGCGACGATAGGAATGTGCGCGGCAAGCGCTTCGAGGATGGTATAGGGAAGGCCTTCTTTGAGCGAGGGAAGTGCGAAACAATCAAACGCTTTTAGGTACACGGCAGCATCAGGAATATGCCCCAGCAGGTGGCAATTTTTTTGTAAATGATTTGCGGCAATAAATTGCTCAAGTTTATTTCTTTCCGGTCCTTCGCCAATGATGAGGAAATGGAATTCTGGATTTTTTTGGATAATAGTTTTTGCCGACTCAAGCAGCGTATCCAATCCCTTGGTCGCATATAATCCTGCAATGGTGCCGATCCATGTTGCAGCAGCATTGAGGGGAGGAAATTTTTTAGAAAGATGCAATCGTGCCTCGTCGCGTGTAAGAAATGAAATTTCCTTAATCCCTATGGGTATGGTCACTATATTTTGCGGCTTGGCAATATGTGCGCGGATTGCCGCACGGTGATCGTCTTCTGAAACGCAAATCGTGACATCGCGCAGTTTTCCCGCAAACCACTCCGCTAGCCAGTAGATAAGCTTAATGATAGGCGCGAGAGGCTCTTTGAGCACCAAGCCATGCACAGTATAGATTATCTTCGGCACGCGAGCGAAGCGCGCGGCTAATGCGCCTAGAAATCCTGACTTCGATGAATTGAGATGGACAATTTGCGGCCGGATACTGCGGCAAAGTTGATAGATTTCTGCGATAGCGGCGACGTCATTCAGCGGCGAGAGGGGACGTTTTAGTCTTGAGAGATACACTGCGTGCACGCCGGTATCTTGTAAACGGGCAAAAAGCTCTCCCTCTGGGTCTTCTCCTGCCGCGACCGTGACATCCCATCCGCGGGATGCGAAATGCGATGCCAAGTCGAAGACATACCTCTGCGCCCCTCCCCATACCGACTGGGTGACGAGGAAGAGAATTTTTTTCATGCGGGCTGGTATTTCCATATATATTCATGATAGAATGGAACAAGCGGAAGGTCAAAGAAATTACTTATTAATTTATGAATATACTTATAACCGGTGGCGCTGGTTTTATCGGTGCATGGTTGGCAAAAGCATTACACGAACGAGGAGATGTAGTTACGGTGATTGATGATTTTTCTTCAATTAACTATCGTGCTCAAATTAAGGAGGCACGTGTTGAAGCCCTCCTTAGCGGCGTTAACGTTGTACGTGGCAGTATTCTTGATGTTTCTTTGATGGTCAGGTTGCTTAAAGATAAACCGTATGATTGCATCGTACATTTCGCAGCAGCACCCGGCGTGCGCTATTCAAGTAGAGAGCCATTAACTTACGCGCGGGTAAATGTTGAAGGAACTACTGCAGTATTTGAGTCAGCGAAACAAGCAGGAGTGAATTGGGTAGTGTATGCGTCTTCTTCTTCAGTGTATAGCATGGTTCAGGACATTCCGTTCAATGAGAATCATTCAATAGAAAAAGTTACATCGATTTATGCTGCAACCAAGCGTGCAACGGAATTGATTGCAGGGACCTATTGGCTTACTGCGAGAATTAAATCTACCGGAGTACGTTTTTTTAATGTGTACGGCCCATGGGGACGTCCGGATACCCTTCCTTATATTGTTTCTAATGCTATTTTTAATCACGCTCCTATTGAACTGAAATGGGAAGGTAATATCGCGCGTGACTTTACATCGGTGCACGATATTGTTCGCGGAGTCATTTCAGTGATTGGTCATCCCGAAGCAGAGTGTGAACTTGTCAATTTTGGTAACTCTCATCCAATCCTTCTCAAGGAGCTGGTTAGTAGGCTTGAAGCAATCATCGGTATTGATGCAATTGTTAAGAGCGAACATGCGATTCCACGAGAGGATCCCATCAATACTTATGCCGATATTAAACTTGCAAAACTAAAGTATGGATGGGAGCCATGTGTCTCATTGGATGAAGGGTTAAAAGAATTGGCGGAATGGCATAAAAAATATTACAGAGCTGATTATTAATATTTCCATATATTATGAAATTTAAGTTAGGCATTATAGGAGTCGGAATGGTCGGCGGCGCGGTGTACGCGTACTATCCCGATGCTATTCCTTACAGCCCGCGGAAATATCCGCAGAATAAGGAAAAAATTAATGATGCAGATATCGTATTCGTGTGCGTTCCCACGCCATTTATGAAAGATGGCGTAGGGTTTGATCTGTCTTATGTGCATGACGCAATTTCACTATTGAAGGAAGGGAAGACAGTGGTCATAAAATCAACCGTCATCCCGGGCACTACGGATGCCTTGCAGGCGCAATATCCCCAGCATAAATTCCTTTTCAATCCTGAATTCCTGCGCGAGGCATCAGCTAATGAGGATTTCAAAAATCCGGACAGGCAGATTATCGGCACTACTGCGCAGAGTGAAGCCGCAGCCCGTGAATTAATGGGAATCCTCCCTCCCGCGTCGTTTAGCAAAATTGTTCCGGCAAAAGAGGCAGAGATGGTGAAATATTTCGGGAATACCTTCTTAGCTACGCGCGTTATCTTCGCAAACCAGATGTTTGACTTGTGTAAAAAGCTTGGAATCGATTATGAATTAGTGAAAGAAGCGGCATCAGCCGATCCCCGGATCGGGCCTTCTCATTTTAATATAGATCAGGATGGCTATCGCGGGTATGGCAAAAAATGCCTGCCCAAAGACACACGCGCGCTCCTGCAGCTCGCTGTACAGACGGGGGTGAATTTGGAACTATTAAAGACGCTTGAGGAGATTAACCACGAGCTCACCGGCGGCGTGGACAAAGAAGCAGACCCTTACGGTTTGTGAGAATCACAAACCGTAAATCCAAATTTCAAAGTTCAAATGTCAAATGAACGACCAATGCCAAAATTCCAATATTTCAATGTTTGGAATTTAGAATTTGAGATTTTATTAGAAATTTGAAATTGGGGCTTTAGATTTATTAAAATTATGCGTATTCTTGTTACAGGCGGTGCCGGTTTTATCGGCGCTCATCTCTGCAAAGATCTACTTACAAAAGGTCACGAAGTTGTGTGTCTTGATAATTTTGTGACCGGAAAAAAAGAGAATCTTGGGGATCTTCTGAAGCAGAACAATTTTTCTCTCATTATACATGATGTATGCGAACCCTTGCCTCCTGTACTTGGTAAAGTAGATCTTGTGTACCATCTCGCGGCCATTGCCTCTCCGTGGAAATACCTTGAACAGAAATTATTTACTTTGAAAACAAATATTTGGGGCACTTATCATGCGCTTGAGTATTGCCGCGCGAACGGAAGCGCTCTTATTTTTTCTTCCACCTCGGAAGTCTACGGCGATCCTGAAGAGCATCCTCAAAAAGAGGAATATTGGGGACACGTGAATCCCATTGGCCCGCGCGCCTGTTACGACGAAGGAAAGCGCGCGGCTGAATCGATGATTACTAATTACCAGGAAACGTATGGAATGCAGTGCGCGATAGCCCGGATATTCAACACCTTCGGACCCCAGATGGCGCTTGATGACGGCAGGCCGGTCATTAATTTTATCTCAAAAGCATTGAGAAGCGAACCATTGCCGATTCACGGCGACGGTCTGCAGACAAGGAGCTTCTGTTATGTGAGCGATATTATGAAAGGACTTCAGGCGCTCGCGGAGAAAGGAATAGGGAAAGGGCCGATAAATATCGGCAATCCCGATGAGCGCACCATTCTTTCCATCGCAGAATTAGTTCGCGCAAAAGTGAATCCTCACGCAGCCTTCACGCACATACCGCGCGTCGAAAACGACCCCCAGCGCAGATGCCCGGACATCACCAAAGCAAAGACCCTTCTCGGCTGGGAGCCAAAGGTAAGTTTTGAGGAAGGAGTGGATAGGACGATTGAGTGGGTGAAAGAATTAATTAAAAATCAAGCATAAATAGTAGCTAATTGTTCGTTCGTATAACATACCAAAAGTAGTCATTTATACGCCAACAGTTCGTATAATAACTAGTTATGTAAAATAGCCAGAAATTTCTTTATTACTTTTAAGATTTTTTTGGCAATTTATTTCGGGTCGAACATAGCTTATGATATGATTTAATCAGTTTAAGTAACTAACCAATACAATTATGAACAGAAAAAATGTAATCACGATCCTAATCGTCGTAGTCGTTGTGCTTGCTGGCACGACAATATACTTTACAATGACAAAAAATGCGGGTCAGCAACCAATCACAAATCAAACTACACAGCCTAATAGCAACGCAACTGCAACAATCCCCACTGGTTGGAAAGTTTACCAAAATAAGAATTTTAAATTTGAATTTGCCTATCCTCAAAATTGGAATATAGGCGACTTAACTGCTACCACTAATAATTTATTAACGCTGGGTATGGGAGTTCCTGGTCTTGGCGATGACACCGCTTGGATTAATGTTGTATCTGAAAATGGTTTAGCTAAAGCGATAGATTTACATGTCCAAAATTACGTCGAGGGAACAAAGATTGAAAAAGAACAAATATTTACACTCGACGGCATTGAAGGCAAGCTTATTTACTTGAATATAGGTGGGAATAGTCCTGATTTGGATAGATGGGTTTTTGTTAAGTATGATTCAAAGGTATACAATATTGGCATTACTTATGATGTCACACCATACGATGAAGAGTTCAATCAAATCCTCTCGACATTTAAGTTCATAAAATAAATTGCAAAAAATAAGGTAAAGAAATTTCTGGCTACATCACATAACAGCGTGTATGCGGCGACAGCTTGCTCCGTACCTCCGCAAGCCTCCGCCCATATTTGCTGGCGGTGAATCGCTTCGCGATATTATACAGCCAGCAAACATCGCATACACGCGAACGTTATACGCCATAATAAAAAGCCTCAAATACAATTAATTAATAACTTTGGCAATTTATTTTTTAGGCGGGTCGAGATAACTTGTTTTAATATAATAATTAACTGAAACAAAATTATGAACAACAAAACAGAAACTACACTTATTATCATTAGTTTTATTCTCGTAGTTGCAAGTTTATTTTTGGCACCCTTGCTTTTTGGCATTATAGCAATCATACTTTGTGTTGTCGCCTTGGTTAAAAACAGTAAAACCAACACTCTTTCAAATGGCAAAAAATGGTTAGCTTATATTTCTATAATATTAGCAATTATTAGCATGGCTTATGCTGTTCTAATAGTTAAAAACCAAGTTACTGGTCTTATTGATAATGCCAAACAAGAGCTTGATACGGCAGCTGTAAAATCACGTGATGCCAAAAGAATTGCCGACGCAAGAATATTAAATACCACCATTCAAATTTACGCCCTTGATACTGAAAAACTTCCTATCGCTAAAGACGAAAAAAATAATTTTCGACCGTTTAAACTGATAAAGGGATCGCCAGATTTTACTTCTCTTGAATCTGAAATAAAAGGTAACGATTCCTCGCAGTATATTACTGCCGATCCATCAGACCCGGAAAGATATTATGAATACTTTAGTGACGGTAAAATCTATACTATCAAGGCCTATCTCGAACAAACGAATGTGGAGAACTGCAAAGAAGTAAAATCTGGCTATTGCGAATTCGAAATAAAAGGAGACTTGGCATCGGCACTAGGAGAATAAATTGCCAAAATTATTTTACATTAAGGAATAGAGGCTTTTTATGACGGCGTATAACACGGGATAAGCGGTTCAGGGCAAATGCGATTTATTACTTACATTAATGAGTTGCATTTGCCCCTCACCCAAATTTTTACTACGTTTCACTCCGTAAAAACTTCGCTTATCCCGATACGTTATATGAAATAATCAAAATCTCTCTTATATTTTATTAAAAGATTTTTGGCAAATTATTTTTAACAATATGGAAAAAATTGAAAATCAACGGCCCTTTAATATACCAATAGAAAAAGGCATTAAAGGTGAAACCAAACAACTATACAAGTTTGTTGACAATGATAATTATGTAGTAAGATTTGCTCCCCTTCGATCATCGTCGAGAGATATTTCCACATCTGAACTTAGCCCAGAGGAAGCGGCCGATATGGGTATAAAACTATTTCGAGAATTAAGAGATGGTTACAATCTTATAGTACCGGCCCAATTTGTTCGAGGAAAATGGAAGCAATATACCGAAGGAACATACACAATAGTTAACCGAATTGAAGGTAAAAGTCTTGAAGATATGTATTTTGATAGTCGCTCTGATTGTCTTGTCTCTAAACTTGATGATTTGTTTGAGTCACTCTTGATGTATGTAAATGATAAATTTCATTCGGAAGATTATTTTTTATGGGATATATTTCGAAAGGAACAATATGTGTGGGGCAAGAAGATCGAAGATAATCGAGACCAAGGCGAACAAAACAAAGATGAAGAGGATATATATTTGACTGATGTTGATATATTTGCTTTTCGTAAATCTAAACATATGCTTTATGCTGGGTTTCAAAATCTCCTTAACAATATTAACACAATGGAACAAAGGTTGGATACTAAATTCGAAAAAACTAGGAAAAAACTCTCTGAAATTAGCAGTTTATTCCCAAGGATATAAAATTTTTTTTAGATAAATCACCCCATTAATAAAATAATTTGCCAAAAAGAATAATAAGGTAGAGAGATTTTTGATTACATCACATAACACGGGATGAGCGGTTCTGGGCTGGCGCGATTTGTTTAATAATAATGAGTGCGCCAGCCCCTCACCCATATTCGCTTCCCTTTGGTTTTAAGTTCATCAACTATTGGTGAATTTAAAACGATTAAGAAGCAAAAACAATTTAACCAACCAAATCGGGAAGCGAACATCGCTTATCCCGAAACGTTATGCAAAATAATAAAAACACCCTTAATAACATGACTTACGCAAAAACTCAGATATTTTATGTTCATGGAGGAAATACGTTTAGAAACAAACGTGAATATTTGCATTTTTTAAAGATACGAAATCCGTCTATTGAAAAAAAGTTCGCATGGAACGATAATTATCTTGATGACAAGATAGGCAAACAATTTCATATCATTAGACCCCGCATGCCTCGGCAAGATGGTGCAACATTCGCTGAATGGGCGATACATTTTGAACGGTTTTTCCCGAAGCTAAAAAATAACTTAATTCTCATCGACCAGTCTCTTGGCGGCATATTTTTAGCCAAGTACTTGTCCGAGCATAAATTTCCGAAAAAGATACTGGCTGCTTATCTAGTGTGCCCGCCGTTTGATAACACCTTGCCATCAGAAACACTGGCTGGCGGCTTCAAACTCAAATTAGACTTATCGCTTCTTGAAAAAAATTGCAAAAAGTTGACCTTGATATTTTCCAAAAACGATGAGGTAGTGCCAGTGTCTCATGCCAAAAAATATGCCGCCAAGTTAAAAAATGCAAATATTCTCGTCTATAAGCACATTAAAGGTCATTTTCAAATATCTGAGTTTCCAGAGATTGTAGCAATGATTAAGTCTGATATTCGGAAACGGTAGGTGTTTTTATTACATCGCACAACACCGAGTATGCGGCTCAAAAGTTTTGCCTTATTGGAAACTAAATTAAGGAACGCAAAACCTTTTCGACCCAAATTCGCTTTTCTCTGTTAGGTGGTAATCTAAGGAAAAGTGCGATAAAATAGTATTAAGATAATTCAAATAATTAACCAATAAATCCGAAAAGCAAACTTCGCATACTCGGAAACGTTAGACGAAATTGAAAAATGGCAATTTTCGGAAGATTTATATAATTCTTCAACCAAAATTTAACAAATATGTTCCAACTCTTTTTATTCATACTAATGGGTGTTGCGGCTGCTTCAATTGTAACCGGCTGGCAAGGATACAAGGACTCTCCTTGGGAAAATTTTGTATTTCGTAAATTTGTAAGAAGTTATCTCGTCGCTTCAGTGGCTGGATTAGTGTTTTATTATCTAGATAATTTCAAAATATTAAGTTTTGATAATTTAGGGGTGCTACTTCTTACGATTCTTAGTGTTGAAAGGGCTACTGGCGAAGTGTATAAAGGGTTCATCAGAAAACAATCTCATCCAGAATATGTCAAGCTTTTTGAGAGATTACATATTCAATTTAAATCCCCTGCAATTAGAGTCATTACAGGAATTTTATTTGCAGCTGTCCTTACTGGAGTAGTCCTCATTTTACTAACTCAGTTTATCTCTCGTATTCTACTGTTACCTAGTATCACGGCAGGATTAATTGTTGGATTAATTGGCGGGACGCTAAGTGCGGCTGGCGGGGCTATAAAGGATTCTCAATTTGAGGGTTTCAGGTTTAAAAAATTTATACGCAGCCCTATTGTCGGTATGCTTGGCGGTGTGATTCTTGTTCGTTTTACCAACAATCCACTTTTGTTATTACTAAACGTTACTGGATTTGAAAGAGTAGTAGTAGAGTTATACAAGACTTTTATTAAACGACAAGTGCGAGGCATTTTTGAAAGTCAAGAACCTAACTATTTATATTGGTTGAAGAATAGATGGATTTTTATTGTTTTATACGGTATTGGCGTATCTATACTAACCATATCCTTCTTTGCATAATAATAGAAGCAGAACAGAAAATTGCCATTTTTCAACTCAAGGGGACGCTGCGCTTTCGTTCCCGTTGGTCGCTCACCCTCGCCTAACAGCGGATATGAGGTTCGGCTCTTGCAGAGCCTCAACACAAATTGCTTCGCAACTTCTCATATCCGCATACGTTATATTCAGTTTTATTTCTGCCCTCTAGAATAGATAAATTTATATTTTCTTTTCTCTAAGCCGATCATATGAAGTCATACATAGTAAAAAAATCTAAAATTCATGGTAACGGATTATTCGCTAATAAAAATTTCAAGAAAGGCGAACTAATTTTTGGTGTTGATATATCAAAATTACCGAAACTTGAACCGAACGCTAAGCTTTCTGAAGAAGAAGATCTTCATGTTGATTATGCAGGACTGGGAAAATACATTGTTGGTACTCGCCCTTATGCGTATATAAACCACTCTTGCGATCCAAATGTTTTGGTAAAGCATGAGACCATTGCAAGAAGTAAATTTTTTACCATGAGAGATATTAAAAAAGGAGAGCAATTCACTTATGATTATGGTGTTAATGCAATGGATCAAATTGACAAAGAATTATGGAGTACAAAATGCAAGTGTGGTTCAAAGAATTGCAGAGGCACATTATCAACATGCTTTTTGAAGCAGCCGATTGAGATACAAAGAAAATATTACAAATATCTTCCTCAATCATTGAAAAGAAAATATAAAAATAAATTCTTAAAGTTACGGGGGCAAAAATAAAACTCTGAAATTTTCCTTTGGAACGTTGCACTAAAATTCTGTCCTGCGGAGAATATAACACGCATTAACCAACTCCGCTCGGTTGCGCCTCGCTCCGTCCAAATCAGCTTCGCCGACTTCGGTTAATGCGATACGTTATATGAAATATTTTTAATCGGTTTCTAAAATATGCATCTACTTATTAGGAAATTACAAAACCACGACGCAGAAATAATTTCTTCTGCCTTTAATGAAATCAGGTGGAATAAGCCAGCTTCACAATATAAACATTATTTTACTGAACAAAAAGTCGGGAAGCGATTAGTGTTGGTGGCTTTTGTAAATAAAAAATTTGTTGGCTATTTAACTATTGTTTGGAAGTCAAATTATCCACCATTCAAAAATGGTAACATTCCTGAAGTAGTAGACTTAAATGTATTGCCAAAATATCAACGACAAAAAATTGGCACTAAACTAATGGACGAGGCAGAAAAAATTATATCTAAAAAATCCAAAGTTGTGGGTATCGGAGTTGGTCTAGCACCCGGATATAATGCGGCACAACGAATGTATGTGCGTCGTGGTTTTATACCTGATGGACTGGGGGTTGAATATAATGAGAAGTCAGTTAAATATGGCCAAAAAATAGTTGTTGATGATAGTCTAACTTTACATTTTACAAAACGATTGAATAACCGATAAAAAATACCTCATATAACAAAGAGTATACGGTTCAGGATTTTTTCATCTATAATATTAATAAGGAGTAAAAAATTTCTTCACTCAAATTCGTTTTTTTTAGTCCATGCAAATAACAAGATATGTGCATCAAAATAGTTCATTTTAAATAACAAAGTTAATCAATTAAAGTCGGAAAATAAACTTCGTTTACTGCGATAGGTTAAGTGAAATAAAATACAGGCAATTATGAACAAAACCCAAGCACTTAAATTACTTTTAATTTTAGGCGCGCTATATTATCTCGTAGGAGCGACCGTTCACTTTTTCGGTCTTACTCTTTTTCCGTTTTATGACGGTGTGCTTTATCAGCCGTATCATGATACCGTTATAGCTTTAGTCGCGATAGTTCTCAGTCTTCTCTTGTTATCTATTGCCAGAGACCCGGTAAAAAATGTTGATTCACTCAATGTAATTATAATCGGCGGGATTATTGCCATTATATTCAGCATTGGAATTATTTTGAAAATAGATTTTGTTCAGCTTGGTGCGCCAGGGAAAAGAAATCAAACGATAGTTGAAATGATTCTACTGATAATTTATGTTAGTTCATTAATATATCTTAAGCCCAAAAAGTGAATTAAGTGGATATTTTAAAAAATCGTGTTATGGGTAATAAAAGTTTAAAAATGAACATTTCACTGACTGATTTTTATCTTTTGCATAGCGACAAGTTATATGGCGACCCTCTATTTAAAAAGCAAATTATAGGTCATCAGCGATTTTTGAAATTTGACAATATATTAAGTGAAAGAGCGGTATTTGACAAAATCCTCATTCAGTTTCTTGAAGAGGCAGAATTAACCCTATCCCTCATAAATGATTTGGATCTCACCGGAAAGGATGTTTTAGAGATTGGGGGAGGGCTCGGATTCGTATATGGATATCTTCAGAAAGCAGGTATCAATATATATGGAATAGAGCCCTCAGATTCAGGTTTTGACGGATATTTTAATGCCGCGATGCAATTATTCAAAATAATAGATGTTGATGAATCACATTTTTATCCATTTTCAGCAAAAGAATGTATAAAATTAAACAAGCAATTTGACATCATATTCTCAAATAATGTCCTGGAGCACATCCCAGAGCTCGATGAGTCCTTTTCAGCCATGAAGAGCGTCCTTGATCCTTATGGATTGATGGTGCATAACACGGTGAATTATCTTATACCGTATGAGCCGCATTTTAAGATGATGCTTTTCCCTTTTTATCCAAAACTCACCGTGCTTTTCAAGCCAAGCCTAAGGAGCTCATCTCTTTGGAACGGCCTGAACTTTATTACCACTGGTAAATTGAAACGTATATGCAAAATTAAAAATCTCAGTATTGAGTTTAAAAAAGATGCATTGTACAATACCTTATTAAGATTGGAGAACGATCCGATGTTTGCGCAGAGGCAAAAATATTTCATCCCGCTATATAGAGTTTTGAAATTTACAGGTTTAATGAAAATTCTTGTTAAAATTCCCATAGCCCTCACCACCCCTATTACTTTCACAATAAGAAGAAAATAAATTCCAATATATTCATTAATGATACCAAATTTTAAACTCTCACTTCTCTCGCCATGCCCCGTCTCCACATCCTCGTCTTTAGCCTTGCGTACCGCCCTTATGTGGGAGGCGCGGAGATTGCGCTTGAGGAGATTATGCGGCGGTTGCCGCAATATTTTTTTACCGTTGTAACGGCGCGTGCTATGAAGAATTTTGATTATGTAAAATTACCGGATATCGAGGAGAAGGACAATGTGCGCGTGGTGAGAGTGGGCTCCCGCAACCGTTACCTGGGCCAATACGCATACCCGTTGGCGGCCCTGAAGCACGCTTACAGAGAAGCGCGGTTTTCCAAGCCTGCCTGCGTGTGGGGCATGCTGGAATCGTATGGCGGCATAGCCGCGGCTCTTTATCATCAGCGATTCCCTAATATGCCATATATCCTCACTATGCAAAGCGGGGATTCAGAATCATTTTGGGGCTGGCGCACCTGGTTTTGGCAGCCGTTGTATAAGAAAGTGTTCTCACAGGCAAACGCGATTCAGGCGATATCAAAATACTTGGCAGAGCGCGCGAAGAAATATGGCGCGCGCGGAGAGATCAGAATTATCCCCAATGGAGTCGATAGTGTTTTTTTTGAACGAATCAGTGATGAGGAACGAAGGAGGCTGCGGCAGGAATTAGGATTAAGTGATGATGAGACAGTCGTCATCACCGCATCGCGTTTAGTGAGTAAAAACGGCATTGATACATTGATAAAAGGCTTTTCGGTATGGCGGCAACGAGGAGGAAACGGCGTATTGCTTATTTTAGGTAAAGGGCCTCAGGAAACGGAATTGAGAAAGTTATCGTATAAACTTGGCATAAATACTCAAGTGAAATTTTTAGGTGAAATTCCGTATCAAGAATTGCCAAAATATTACGGCGCCGCTGATATTTTTATCCGCCCGTCACGGTCTGAAGGTTTGGGAAATGCGTTTCTTGAGGCAATGGCATCAGGCATCCCGGTGATCGGCACGCCGGTAGGTGGCATCCCCGATTTTTTGACGCATGAACGCACAGGCTTAATGGTGCCGCCTGACGATCCAGAAGCACTAAAAGATTCTATTGCACGATTATGCAGCAATCCTGAATTGAAACAGAAATTAATTCAGGAAGCCCGGAAGCTCGCACTAGAAAAATATTCATGGGATGTCGTGGCTCATGCGATGAATAATTTATTCCAAAATTATGTTAAAATTTCTTGATAAAATGCTCACCTACGCGGCGTCGCTGGGCGGCCGTGCGCACCTGGAATTGGAACTTTTTTTGCGTTATGCAATCGCAGGAGGGATGGCGGCAGTGGCAGACCTTATAATTGTGTGGTCTTTAGTGGAATATGCTCATCTCCATCCATTTCTCGCGGGCGCGGTTTCGATTTTTTTTGGCATATCTATTAATTTCTCTATAAGCCGTTATTGGTCTTTCAAAAGCAAAGGCCCATTGGTAAAAGAATTTTTAACTTTCTTGACCGTAGCAGCCATCGGCACTGCCATCAACTATGGAACGTTCGTGGCATGCATTGGTTTGATTCATCTTTGGTATATGGCAGCAAAGGTTATTGCTATTGTCATCGCGTGGGCATGGAATTATACTTTAAACCGCCGCGTCACCTTTAAGCATTTTACCTTTACGACGCACCGGACTCTGGAGAGATGATTGGAAACATTACTTACGTATTATGGTGGCCATGGCTAGAAAATTAAGTATGGTGGCATTATGCCCGCCCAAATTTTGCCAGCAATAATGAGTTTGTTGTATCTTAAGACTCAAGGTTATTATCCCAGTGTAACGCACATGAAAGGATGCAAAATTTAGGCGGGTATGAATGAAAGAAAAAAAATAATTTTCGCATGTGAAATATACCCGCCAGATATCGGCGGGCCGGCGACGTATGCGCGTGAATTGCGGGAGCAGTTATTGTTGCATGGTTATACTGTTACATTGCTCACGTTTGGTGATAAGGAAGAAATTAAAAATGAAGAAACAATCGTGATTGATCGGAAGAAAAATGTCTTTGGCCGTTCTCTTAACTATTTTTATACTCTTTTGCGGTTATCAAAAACAGGTGGTGTGATATATGCGATGGGACCGGTCGCAAGCGGCCTTCCGGCGGTGGCTGTCGGTTGGTTGAGAAAATGTCGGGTCATTATACGCGTTCCCGGCGACAGGGCATGGGAAACACATTGTCAGCGTGTGCAGCAACCGGAATCATTTGAAGAATTCCAGCACAAGACCCACAAAGGTTGGGTGGGTATTTTAACGCGTATAGAACGGTTGGTGGTGAAAAGAGCCGATCATATCGTTGTCCCAAGCAATTTCTTAAAAAATGTGGTGATAGGTTGGGGTGCAAACGAAAACCATGTAACAGTGATATCCAATGCGATCAAGGCTCCCATTTCAGAATTGCCGCACCAGGAGAATTTATTGTCCATCCTCGCCATCGGGCGCCTTGTGCCATGGAAAGGGTTTTCTGATCTTATACATGCGTTTCAGACTGTGTTGAAATCGTATCCTCATGCCACGCTTACCATCGTTGGAGACGGCCCTGAGCGAAGATATTTAGAAAATCTAGCGCGACAATCAAACGTGGCCGTACAGACGCATTTTACGGGATCAGTGCCGCGTGAGAACCTCGCGCGTTATTGGCAACAAGCGTCTGTGTTCGCGCTTCCCTCGGGGTATGAAGGATTCCCCCATTTAGTGCTGGAAGCGTGGGCAGCGGGCATTCCTGTGCTCGTAAGCGATATACCTGGAAATACCGGCATTGTGCGAAACGGTGAAAACGGCCTTGTCGTGCCCTATAAGGATAACGCCGCGTTATCAAACGGCATACTTGCGCTTGCGCTTGATGCCGACTTGAGGCAGCGCATGCGCGCAAATGGCGCGCAGTCTCTTGCCCAGTATCGCTGGGAATGCATAATTGGTAAAACAATTGCGCTCCTCAAAATTTCATGGTAATGCTATACTGAATTAAAGAATAATTTATCGTATCGGAATTTCAATCCTCCGTCCAAGGTAAAGCATAGAGTAGCGTGGCAGTTTATCTGCCATCCACCATGTCGCAGACAAGCTGCGACGCTACAGAGAACTAATTAGTAGCAATATACTTGACTGCTATGCACACAAGGACAAAGCGTCCATCCATGAAATTTGATTTCGTGACCATTGCTTCCCACCAATTGAGGACGCCGCTTTCTGCCATGAAGTGGTTTCTCGAGATGCTTATCGCGGGCAACGCAGGGAAACTCACCAGTCGGCAGCGAGAATTTTTAAGCGAAATTTACAAGTCAAATGAAAGGATGATCCGCCTTGTGAACGACCTGCTCATTGTTTCCAAAATTACCCAAAAAACTTTTCGTCTGTCATCGCATCCTTTTATCTTTGAACAGATGGTGGCATCGGTGATAAAAGAGGTGAAGCCAATTATCCAGTCGGCGCAAATTACCGTAGTTTCAAAATTTGACACGTCGCAGCGCACGTGTGTGAATGCGGATGAGGACAAGATTCGCCAGGTGATACGGACCCTCTTCGATAATGCAGTGCGCTACATGGTAGACGGGGGATTGATCATTGTTCGGGTAGACTACAAGAATCACCACATCGCATTCGAAATCCAGGATACTGGCGTAGGCATCCCGAGCGATGAGCGCACAAAAATATTCCAGCAATTTTTCAGGGGGAGCAACATCGTACGCATGCGCACAGAAGGCACGGGCTTAGGGCTTTTTATTGCTCACGCGATTGTGGCCGCATCCGGCGGATCGATCAGCTTCACTTCGCAGGAAGGCAAAGGTTCTACGTTCCGCGTGGCCTTGCCAATATCTAAAAAAAATCAACCCGCATTATGTGAGCCGCATCTTAAGAAGAAGCGAAGACGCGCTCATAATTAAACCTATCACATATGAATGTCCTAATTATCGAAGACGAAAAGATGTTATTAATGGCATTGGAAGAAGAGTTTAAAAGGAAAAAATGTTCAGTGTTCACGGCAGAGGACGGTGATCAAGGATGGCAGATTCTCTCAAAACACCCGGCTCTTGATATGATTGTATTGGATCTTGTGCTTCCAAAAATAGACGGATTTGAACTGTTAAAAAATATCAAGGCGGATGATAAGCTGAAAACGACACCCTTGGTCGTCCTTACAAATCTTTCCGATGAAAATACTATAGCCGCTATTGTAGCATCAGGGGGGACCGATTATCTTGTGAAAGCGGATTACACGCTTCAGGAAGTCGTGGGAAAAATAATCGAGATAGCAAAGAGGCCTGCATTTGAAAAATATAGAAAACTACAAAGTCCAATTACGTGAAAACAGATATGGCTACTCAACAGAATGTGTTCATGGTCTCGTTTGACCGGAGTTTGGTGGGCGAGGGGGGGACAGACGCGGTTGAGCGGCATAAAAAATATGCGGCGCTGCTGCAGGGGTCGCTCTCGGTGGTAGTGGTAACGCCGTCCGGGTACCAGCATTTAAAAGTAGATGAGAGGCTTGAGACATATCCGACCAATGCGAAGGGGCTCGCAGGACATGCGCGTTCTATTTTTTATTATTATCGAATAATCCGGCGCGCCCAACGCATCAATTTGATTATTGCGCAGGACCTCGCCGCACCAGTCCTTCTTCTATTGAAATGGTATTCGCGGTTGCCGCTACTCGTCACCGTGCATGGTATTTGGTGGGATGATTGGTTTTCTGAGAAGAAGTGGTGGTATCGGTGGTATCTTCCGCTCATTACCTACTCATTTAAAAAAGCAGATGCAGTCAGGGTTGTTTCGCATTATTTACGAAATGAGCTCATCGCGCGAGGGGTTCGCGCGAATCGGATACATGTGATACCTGTTCCTGTGAATCTTGAATTATTTTCACAATGCGATCCTAAAGCCTTAGAAGACGTACAGCGGAAAATACCATCTCCGTTTGTGCTGTCCGTCGGAAGGCTTGAGCGAGAGAAGGGATTTGACCAACTGCTTCTCGCGTGGGAACTTCTGCAGAAAGAGCAAATAACTGCTCATCTGGCAATTATCGGTGAGGGGAGCGAGAGAGCAGGATTAGAAGCATGGGTGAGGGAGCATAAACTCGAATCATCAGTAACCTTTGTAGGGCGCGTTGCCACAGAGCAACTTCCCCCGTATTATCATGCAGCGCGGTGCGTGGCGCTGGCGTCCCGCAGCGAAAGCTTTGGAAAAGTCCTTGTGGAAGCAGGTGTCGCAGGGAAGGCGGCAGTCGCGACAGACACCCACGGGGCATCAGAGATTATAAAGACTGGTATCACAGGATATCTCGTACCCCAAGGTGATATGCACGCATTTGCGCAAAAAATGGCAGATTTGCTCCAGAATCCTGTGCTTGCCGAGGAATTGGGAAAAGAGGCGTTTGCACATGTAATGAATGCATTTGACGGTGAGAAAAATACTGAAAAGATCGTGCGGTTATGGAAGCATATCGCGATACATTAGTTTTGAGTTTTGAGATACCATCGTATGAACCTCTTATTTATCACGCGGCGCGTGGACCGCAATCATCCGCTTGCGGGTTTTACCTGGAAATGGATAAAGGAATTCAGTGTTCAGTTGTCAGTTGTCAGTGGTCAGTTGGCGGTGATTACCTTAGAGCCGAGTGCCGATGAGGGCTTGGCGGATAACGTGATGATACGATCAGTGCGCAAGGCGGAGAAGAACCGCGTACAAGATTTTTTTGTATTTTGTAAATTACTTTTATCACTTATTCCCAAGTGCGATGCGATTTTTATTCACCAGCACCCCGTATATGCCATCATCGCAGCGCCTTTCGCAAAGCTATTTAATAAAAAAATCTATCTTTGGTACATGCATAAGCATGTAGATATTAAATTAAGGCTCGCGACTGCGCTGTGCAACGGCATTTTTACTGCGTCAAAGGAAAGTTTTAGATTAAAAACCAAGAGGCCCATTTCTATTGTTGGCCACGGCATTGACACGAACATTTTCAAGCCTTCAGATACCCATACTTCAAGCAATGTATTCACCATCCTCAGTGCGGGCAGGCTTTCCCCCGTGAAAGGATATGCGGTGCTTATAGATGCGGCTCTATTAGCACTACCACGATTTAACAATTTAAAAATGCGTATCGTAGGCGGGCCGGGTTTGAAAGAACATGCGTGGTATGAGAATGAATTGAAAACATTAGTTCATGAAAAAGGATTGGATCAAGTGATACAATTTACCGGCCCTGTGCCTCATAATGACATTGTGGCCGAGTACAGGAATGCACATGTGTTTATAAATTTGTCAGGCACTGGCTCGCTCGATAAAGCCGTGCTGGAAGCAATGGCGTGCGGTGTGCCGGTTATTACTTCCAATGAAGCGTTTCAGGGGATATTAGCGCAGATTGACCCTCATTTATATGTATCTTGTAATCCGCGCGCGGTAGCAGAGGCGATTGAAAGATTAATCACAATGCCACTGGAGGCGCGCAGGCAATTAGGGGGAGCATTGCGCGCCGTGGTTGTGCGCGATCATGATTTGAAGCAGCTTGTCGCAAGGATCTTATCAAAAATATGCCCAGTCATACAACATCCAAGAGGGAGGCAGATACTTTATACAGAGAATGGATAAGATATGAGGGGATCTACCTGAGTGTAGTAAAGGCGTATTCAGAGCCTCCCTCATCAATCGCCAAACGTTTTTTAAACATTAATATGTATCACAGCACCAAGGTCGTATCTATTCTAGGATTTATCTAATACCAGCCACGTTTGGCGTTGGATGTTGATATACTGGGTATGAGTATATTATTGCTGGGCGCACAAGGGCAATTAGGCGAAGCCTTGGGAGACGTGTTGCCAAAAGAAACATTGAAATGGGGAAGGGGCGAATTGGATCTTACACAAATTGATTCGATTGCCCCAAAGATATCTGAAGCACATCCTAATGTAGTAATTAATGCGGCAGCAATGACTGATGTGGATGGATGTGAAATAAATAGAGCATTAGCCGTAAAAATAAATGAAGATGCGCCTTGCCTGCTCGCAAAAGTTTGTAAGAGTTTAAACAGTCTCTTAGTACAGGTGAGCACTGATTATGTCTTTGGATATGATGAAACAAGGAAAAAACCCTACAATGAATCAGATACGCCGCATGCAATAAATTATTATGGCATTACTAAGCTTGAAGGAGAGCGAAAGATTATAGAGAGCGGCTGCGAATATTTAATCTTACGAACCTCAGGATTATACGGCAAGAAGAGTATGGGCTCGAATTACTCGAATTACGTTGAAAAAGTGCTCACGCGCGCGAGATCACAGGAAGAGATACGCGCAACCACAGATCAAATTTATTCCCCTACCTATGCCCAAGAGTTTACACAGGCACTTATATCTCTTATTGAACAGAATCAGCGCGGACTTCTGCATTTGGTAAATGTGGGCGAGGTCAGTCGTTATGAGTTTACTCAAGCAATTATTGAGCTTGCGGGATTGCCGGTACGGGTGGTGCCAGCTTTGAGGAAAGATTTTTCTCTACTTGCGCAGCGACCTTCATATTCAGCGCTTACCAGCGAACGCATTGAACTTTTTTCATTGATGAGCGATTGGAAAACTGCGCTTCAGAATTATATTAAAGAACGCGTCTTATGAAACTTTTAATTGTCGCATATAAATTTGGCACAGAACAGGAGATAGGCGAGCATCTTGGCACGTATCATTATTTTATCGAAAAAATGCGTCGTGTGGCGCTGAAAGGCCATGAGGTGCATGTCGTATGCCCGTGGCTCACCATGACACGAAGGGGAAGCGTGAAAGTTGATGGCATTATACTACATCGCACTTGGCCTCCGATGCTCAATAAAGCGTGGGCGTGGCCGTTGAATCGTCTCATGCGGCGATGGTATATGCACCGAACGCAGCGTAAGGTACTGCATCTTGTGAAGAAATTGAAGTGCGATCTCGTCTATGTTTGGCAGGCGCGCGAAACTGGCTACGCGCTTTGCCAAATAAAGGAACAATTGGGTATTCCCCTCATATTCCGCCAGATCACCGCGTGGCGGTGGCATTTTGAACGCACGATTGCGGATATTTTTAAATCTCATCGGTGGTATAAGGTTTTACAAAAGGCCAAGCTCCAACATTTGATTGATCCAGTTATACGTTATCTCCTTGACCTTGGAATTCAGGTCCATTACGCGCGCACGATATATCAGAAGGCTGATAAGATTGTATTTTTAAGCAATGCCGCAGTGGATGAAGCGGTGTCATTGGGATTAGACCGCGCGAAAGCGGATACCATTGGCGTGGCAATAGAAGAGGAGGCCTTCAAGCCGTTAGGGATTGAGAAAAAGGCATTGCGTGAAAAATTAGGATTGAACGGTCATAATATTATTAGTTTCATCGGTCGGTTGAATTTTGCGGAAAAAGGGATTGGGTGGCTGCTCTCTGCCCTTCCTGCGGTAGTGCAGTCAGTGCCTGGCGCTACACTTGTTATTATTGGTGGAGGAGGGGAGATGGAACGCATCAAGCGTGTGTGCAGAGAACTTCACATCGAACCATATGTCCAATTGGTAGGCAAAAAGCCATTGAATGAACTTGTTGCCTATTTAAACGCGTCTGATGTATTTGTGGTACCATCCCTTTGGATGGAAGCGTTTGGTCAAGTGACGATAGAGGCCATGTCCTGTGGCGTGCCCGTGGTGACGAGCGATGCAGGAGCAAGCCCGGAAATAAACAAGGATAACGTGAGCGGTATGGTGGTGCCCGTAAATGATGCGAATGCGCTTTCCAATGCCATCATCACAATACTGAAAGATGAAACCTTAAAGCAGCGTATGGGCCAAGCGGCTCGCGCGCGCGTCATTGAACTCTATACGTATGAGGTAATGGTGAATAGATTTCTAAATATCATGCAATCTTTATTACCGCGTTAATAGCATCAAAATGAAAATCCTTGTTACTGGCATCACAGGTTTTGTAGGCGGACATTTCACGGAATATATCGCTTCTGCTCATCCTGACGTCGAACTCCACGGAACTTCGCTTACTCCCGCATTGCCGCAGTATTTGGAGCCTATTAAAGGGCACTTAACACTTCATGAGTGCAATATAGACAATAAAGGACGCATACAAGAGCTTATAGATCACATCCGGCCTGATGCTCTTATACATCTCGCTGCGCAAAGCTATGTAAGCACCTCGTGGGAAAATCCGGAAACGACCCTGCATACCAACATCATTGGCCAGAGCAATCTGCTGGAAGCGGTAAGAGCCGTACAGGGTGGTTCCTACAACCCCATTATTCTCATCGCGTGTTCCTCTGAAGAATATGGGCAGCAAGGCCCGCAAGAAGGCTTTACCCCGTTACCAATAACGGTACAGCATAAAGTAACGGGAACAGAACGCTATGACGGAAATAAGTACCTGGTAACGGGGTTTACTGAAGAGAGCTCCCTGCAGCCGCTCTCGCCCTATGCGCTTTCAAAAATCGCGCAGGATTACATGGGCTATCAGTATTGGAGGGCGTATGGTATGAAGGTCATCCGCCTACGCGCGTTCAACCATACCGGCCCGCGTCGCGATCCCGTATTCGGCGTATCGGGTTTTTGCAAGAAGGTTGCGGAGATTGAAAAAGGATTGCGCCCCCCGCAGCTGGAAGTGAGGGATTTGACTGCAGTGCGCGATTTTACTGACGTGCGGGATGTGGTGCAGGCTTATTGGTTGGCGGTAGAGAAGTGCAAACCGGGGGAAGTTTACAATGTATGTTCGGGCAGGGGGTATCGTTTTCAAGATATTATTTCCGCGATCACTAAGCTCTCTCGAGTGCAGCCGATCGCGTTGGTTCCTGATCCCAAAGGGTTGAGGCCCACTGATGGAGGCATTATTATAGGCAATAACAGGAAATTCTGCACCACAACCGGCTGGCAGCCGAAATTTAATTTCCTTAAACATACGATTCCTGATATATTGGAATACTGGAGAAATAATATTTCTTAGATTTTAATAGCACAAACTATGTCACGAATTGAATTTTTATTTTTGAACCTCAAGCCCGGCGTCATTCTCGATATAGGAAATTTAGGGAGAGCCAAACTTTTCCACGAGCGGCTGATTGCGGAGTTCCCTCAATCACAAATTCATGGGATTGATATTGAAGACCAAGCCATATACGGACTGCATTTCCAGAATCAAATTGTGGGCAACGCAGAGGCAATGCCGTATCAGGATAATTATTTTGATGCCGTCTACATGGGTGAAGTTATAGAGCACAGCTGGGTTCCGAAGCAGATTATTGATGAATGTTACCGGGTGCTTAAAATAGGCGGCGTGCTTATCCTTGATTGTCCGAACGTATATGCACTGTCGCGTATTCTGCGTTTTTTAGCAACCGGCCGCGACATCATTCTTGGCAGTCCGAATCATCGCATTTTTTATTCGCGTGCGATGATGGAGAATTTGCTAGAGAAGAGCGGTTTTCAGAAAACTGAAGTCACTGCGGACAGCAAGTGCACGATAAAAAGCAGAAGTTTCAAATTGCCGCGTTTCGGCCCGTTTGCGTATCTAGGCGAACATCTGCTCGCCGCGGCGTGGAAATGAATTTCACTTTTTTAAAGATCGTATACTGTGGAGCGCAGGCGTCGTTGCCTGTTTTTTTTATTAGAAAAATGATAGAATAAGCGTAAATTTAACTGTCTGATCATTATGAGAAACATTAATTTATTTGCGTTTCCTTTGCATCTGAAAATACCCAATGGCTATTGGGATCAGCTCTATGGCGGCATTGCGCGGGAGCGGCCGGATATCGTGCTGAAGCATAATGATTTTATGGGCCTTGCGCGCTCGTGGCGCAGCACAAACGTGGTGCATTTACACTGGCCTTCAATACTTTACGCAAGCAAGTGGCGTGTTATCTCCCTTATAAAATTTGTCATCCGTATAGGCATTATCACATTGTCGAAACTGCGCGGCGACAGGATTATTTGGACTGTCCATAATATGCGCGATCATGAAGGGAAGAATGCGGCCTTTGACGCGCTTGCCCAACGGTTCCTGGCGCGGTACGCGGACGCGGTTATTGTCCATTCGCCCGCTGGCGTTGAGTTTCTTGCTGAAAATTACCGGAGGGCGAATGACGTCTATGTTATTCCGCATCCCAACTACGTCGGCTTCCATGGTCCGCGACTCTCGGCGCCGGATCCCTCGCTTCGCGCCGTTCTTGATTTAAAAGAGAATGACAAAGTTTTTTTAAGTTTTGGTTCAATTCGGCCTTATAAAAACCTTGAGCAGCTCATTTCACTTTTTAACAACTTGCCTGATCGCTATATTTTAGTGATTGCGGGAAAATCGTTTTATCAATCATATCTTGCCGCATTGCGTGCGTTGGTAAAAAAAAATAACGTATGCGTTGTGCCTCATTCTATTCCGAACGAAGACATACCACGCTATTTTTCATTGGTTCACGCCTCGCTTTTTGCCTTCAAAGAAGTGCTCACTTCAGGATCGATGCTGCTTTCGCTTTCCTACGGCGTTCCCGCGATTGTGCCAAAGCGCGGCGATATGCCCTCGGTGATTAAAGATGGAGTCAATGGATTTTTATATAAGAATGGACAGGAACTTGACGCACGCATAAGATACATGGGAAGTTTGGATAACGCGGCGCTCTTAAGACTGCAGGAAAGCACTTTACGGGAAACGGTATCGATTTCATTGGATGCCATTGTCCATGCTACACTGGGAGTATATGGCATTTAATATATATTGAATTGCTAACCTAATTCCGATAATGTCATTCCTGACCGAGATCAGGAATCCAGACAAAAAATAAACAAAAATCATTTTTCTTTTGGTTTTCTGGATTCCCGCCGGAGTTTACCCCGTACCGTGATACGGGGCGGGAATGACATTAGAGTCGGAATTTGAAGAGCAATTGAATATAATATATGGACCCTAAGGCCTTCTATGACTCCGTGTATGCAAGCAAAGGGGACCGCGCCATGCGCCCGCGATGGGTATATGAACGGTGGTTCAGGTTATTAGGCAATACACAAACTTACCAATCATTGCTTGATGTCGGGTGCGGCACGGGGTTGTTTTTGCAAGTGGCTACGGAGCAGGGCTTGGCTGCCACAGGCCTTGATTTATCGGATGCCGCGGTCGCGCTCTCAAAGAAAAATTCGCCCCACTCCACAGTGGTGCAGGGGAGCGGGGAACGTCTGCCCTTTCTCGATAAGCAGTTTGACTATGTGTGTTGTCTGGGGAGTTTGGAGCACTACAGCGATCCTCTAAAGGGGCTTCGTGAATTGGTGAGGGTTGCGAAAGACGATGCGAAATTTCTTATTATACTGCCGAATGACAATTACCTTTTTTGGAAGTTAAAAAAAATAAAAAAAGGAACTGCGCAGAGGGAATTTGAAGTATTAAAAAATTTTGATGGATGGAAGCGTTTTTTGGATGAAGGGGGATTGGAAATACTGCACATATATCAGGATAAATATCCTTCAGAGGAGCTGCGCATATTTCAATTTAAAAATCCCTACAAGATACTGCGGCGAGTGCTCTATAAAATGATTTGGCTTATGATGCCGTTGAAGTACACGTATCAATTTGTTTTTATTTTACAGAAAAATTTTTATACGTGAAACGTATATAAATATGAAAAAATATATTAGAAAATTATTAAGTTTTATTATCTTATTATTCAATAAAACACATTGGATCGTTAGCCTCATCTTATGGCCATTGGCAAAAAGAGGATTGGGTCAAAATTACCTCGAAGTCGTACAAATCGGTGATGGCATTAAATTGAAGGTGTATTCTGATATGTATGATATGGTGAATAAAGTATTGATGTTTTATTCTGATTTTGTGACTTATGCGTGGGAGCCTGTAACCACCAGATTATTTCAAAAATTAATTAAAGGGAAGAAGTGTATTGTAATAGCCGGCGCCCATTTGGGATATTATCCCCTCATTGCAGCTCGTTTTAATATCAATGCAATAATTTATGCGTTTGAGCCTGTTACATATATATATGATCGCTTTATACAAAATATAGAACTAAATCATTTTCTAAATATTCGAGCGGAACCACAAGCGCTATCCAATCAAAATAGCGAAACTGACATCATCAAAGCGGACGGCGGTTCCACAATCATCCTGTCCCAATATCCATCCTTAAATAAAGGAAAAGAAAAGTGCCATTGCGTTACTATTGATGATTATTTTAACGATAAAGATGAGAAACCAGATTTTATGCTGTTGGATGTTGAAGGTAGTGAATACCGAGCATTAGCGGGAGCAGAACAAGTGCTTAAAGTATTTCACCCAGATATTATATTCGAAATATATTTAAAAGATACTGCACAAGCCGATACTATTGTTCTACCTGCTCAATTGTTAGACAGGCATGGCTATGAATTATATGTAATTCATGAACAAAACGAACCTATGCTTATAGGAGAGAATTTTCCCATTGTACTATCACGGCTGCGAGTTGACGATGTCCGACATCTCAAGGGTGCGTACGTTAATATTTTAGCCACTCGTGATCGTAAGAAGATAAAACTGATGTTTCCAAGTATTTCTGGCATATAATACGAGCGGGAATATACAATGTTAACCATACTATTCGTATGAGAAGAGTCATTACACGGGATTATTCTGTAGGTATGGCAAAAGTATTTATGTGAATAAAAATTGTTTATTCCCTATAGTATATAGAGAATTTATTTCCATGAAGTTAATTTATTTTGCCAATATACGCCTGCCTACGGAAAAAGCGTATGGCATACAGATAATGAAAATGTGTGATGCTTTTTCACACGCAGGCGCGGAAGTGACGCTGGTGATCCCCACGCGCGCGAATCCCGGATTTAACGGTGTCAATCCTTTTGACTATTATGGGGTGAAACGATCTTTTGCGTTACAACGCATTAAAACGTTTGATCCTTGGTGGCTGATACGATTGCCGCAAGGCATCTATATTAAGGTTCAAGGATTTCTTTTTATATTCAAATTATATTTATGGTTCTTTATTCACAATATATATTCAAAATACGATGTCGCGTATACCCGTGATGAGTATCTCTTGCCGCTCCTGCATAAATTTTTTCCGCGTGTGGTGTGGGAAGCGCACAATTTACCAAGTCATCCGCAGCGCTATATCAAAGCATGGCGAAAATGCCGGTACATTGTCGCAATTACCAAGGGGCTTAAGGACGCATTAGTGAAACAAGGCGTACACCCTGATCACATAATGGTGGCGCCGGATGGAGTAGACCTTGAAAAGTTCACCCGGTCATCCGACCGGGTGCCCAGTCGAATGACTGGGCAAGTTCAACCCTTCGACTCGGCTCAGGGTGACAGGGATGAGTTACGGAGGCAATTAGGTTTACCGACAGACAAAAAGATTATCCTTTATAGCGGCCATTTATATGAACGGAAAGGCGCGCAAATGCTCGCTGATGCGATCCGTTTGCTCGATGATCGCTTTCTTGCGGTAATTGTGGGCGGCACACCTCATGATATCGAGAGATTTGCGATACGCAATATGGATACATTCCGTATAAAAATTGTCGGTTATCAGCCCCATGCGCTCATCCCGCGTTATCTCAATGCGGCAGACGCGCTGGTATTGCCGAATTCTGCAAAAAACGATGATGCAAAATTATTCACTTCACCCATGAAATTATTCGAATACATGACCGCGCACGCCCCTCTTATTGCGTCCCGCGTGCCTGCGCTGCAGGAAATATTAAATGACCATAATGCAGTTTTTTTTAATCCGGATGATCCGCGCGATCTCGCCAATGTTATTCAAAAGGTAATTGATAACCCAGATCTCTATAATGCATATTGGCAGCAGGCGAATAAAGACGTCATGCAGTATACATGGCTTAAGCGGGCACAGCGTATCTTCACTACAATCATCAAATAAATAATATGTTCAATAAATTTCGAGATTTACTAGCCAAAAAACCATGGATTTTCAATGTGCTAAGAAATATTATTGAATTTAATTTTACCAAAGAAAAGGAGCTTATCCGAAAGGCCTTTGGCGATAGTGCGGGGAAGACGATACTCGATATTGGCTGCGGCACTGGCACGTTTGCGCCACTTTTTGTGGATGATATCTATTATGGCATAGATCTATCGCCAGATTATATTCAGCATGCAAAAAAAAATAAAAAGGGTACTTTCAAAATTATGAATGCAACCCAATTGGAATTTCCTGATGAGAAGTTCGATTACGCGCTCATCATGGCCGTTTTACACCATTGTGACTCTGAAACGGTTCAGCAAATTTTACGAGAAACACGTCGTGTATTAAAAACTCAAGGGAAAGCGCTAGTGATTGAGGTCAGCCATAGCACTGAAATGGACAACTTTATTTTTCGTTTCTTGAGGAAATTTGATAAAGGAGATTATATCCGCTCTCCACAAGAATACGCGCAACTCATTTTAAATAATTTTAAAATTGACAAGGAAATGACTTTTCGCAGCGGATTATATGTCTATCACAGCTTCGAGGTGTATAAATAGGGAATATGGCATCAGTGACTCCTCTCACGTCTGAATTATCGATAGTGATCCTCTGTTACCGAGCAGGAGACGCAGTCCGTGATTTCATTTCACGTACCATCGTAATCCTTGCAGAAGGCGGTATTCCAGACTATGAGCTTGTATTGGTAGGCAATTTTATGGAAGGCTCTGGAGACCGCACTCCACGCATCGTAGCAGAATTAGCGGCGACCTATCCGAAAGTGGTATATCTGGCAGAACCAAAACAGGGAATGATGGGATGGGATATGAGAAAAGGTTTGGAGAAAGCGAGAGGCGCCTATCTTGCGGTCATTGACGGTGATGGGCAAATGCCGATTGCGGATTTAGTAAAAGTATATACAAAAATTAAAAATGAGCGACTTGATATGGTTAAAACATATCGTCTGCAAAGAGGAGATAGTATTTTAAGAAAAACAATTTCTTTTATTTATAATTTATTTTTTCATGCGCTTTTCCCTGGGTTAAATGTACGGGATATCAACGCGAAACCGAAAATATTCACTCGTGCGGTCTATGAACGCATGTGGCTGGAATCAAATGACTGGTTTATTGACGCAGAAATTATGATCGAAGCACGGCGTCTGCACTTGCGTATAGGAGAAATACCCACAGTTTTTTTGGGACTTACGGGACGCAGGTCATTTGTGAAAATGAGAGCGATAAATGAATTTTTAATAAATTTAATACGCTATAGGATAAGAGAATTTCGGCGTACAAAATAAGAATGAAATATAGTATGCAGGATACATTTATGCCGCAAATAAAAAAAGTGTGCATATTTTTATATACTAGTTGGTTGTCTCGTTTTTTTAAACCCCTCTTTATTTTTTGTCGGGCGCACGCGGGCGCATTGTTCCTCTCTTTATTCATCGGAATGATAACGATAGCGCCACAGCTTATTTTCCAGTCAACGCTAGGGGAGCGCTACCAAGGTATTTATTTGGGCGGTACCGATAATGAAGACTATTATGCGGGAAGGGTGCGGGAAGCGTTCGACGGGCACTATGCTATAGGCAACGCATTTCTTTATGAAGGCCGTGACGCACTTTTTTTGCAGCCACCTTTGGGTGAATTATTATTTTTACCCCTTGGCGCTCTGTTCTCTTTTAATCCAGTGACGACTCTCTTCTGGGGCTCGCGTTTTGTTTTTCCCTTATTATTAACGTTCATTATATATTATTTCATTTATCTGCTTTTTTCGTCTAAGTTATTAGCGCTTGCCGTAAGCAGCAGTATCGTGCTTGCTTCGCAATTTGTATATTTTCCTAAACAATTATTTAATTTAATTCCCACGCAGTTTGGTGCTTTTTCTATTGATAGTTTTCTTACCTATTCCCGCCCTGTGCTTCCCCAAACAAGCACGCTATTTTTTTTCCTATTTTTATTATTATTTTTCTTGCTCCTTAACAAGCGTACGATGGTATGGCATTGTTATCCGATAGGCATACTGTATGGGTTGAGTATCTATCTCTATCTTTATAACTGGATTTTCCTTACTGTTTTTTGCATTATTATTATAGGGTTTTACGTCTGGTGGAAAGATAAGGAAATGGTAAAGGCATTGATGCGATTTTTTTTCTGCGGGATAATTATCACCCTGCCCTTCTGGTTTGTCATGTTAAAAAATGCGAATTCACCATTTTGGGTTGAGACGGCGGCACGATATAATATATATGGGTCCCATGACTTCGTATTCAGCAAACTGTTGGCTATAAGCCTTATAGGATGGCTTGCCGCGAATTACCGGAAATTGAAAGATCCTGCAGTCCACCTGATACTCGCCCTTATATTAAGCGGATTTGTGGTAATTAATCAGCAAATCATCACTGGGAGAGTTTTATTTTACGGGCATTTTCATTGGTATTTCAACGTTCCAATTTTTATTATAGCCATGCTCTATTTAGCGCATATGCTTAGTGTACGGGTAGCTCCTCTGCTGAATAAAATAATGGTGATAATTATTCTTAGCGTGAGCATCGGTTCCGCCACTATGATTCAAGCGAAAAGCCTGGAAACGAGAGCCCAAGGCTATATGGCGCAGCAGGATTGGGGTGGCGTATATCTGTGGCTGGATAAAAATCTCCCTTTGGAGTCGGTTATCTTAAGCAATAATAGAAGTTTTTCAAATGCGATTCCCACCTATACTAAACATTATCCCTATGACGGGATATATGCGCATTTGTTTTTGGCTGATCCGGAACGATTAAAGTATAATATATTTATTTATCTTTGGTTGCGCGGCCTGAAAGCGGACAAAGCGGGCGAATATTTTTCACACACACCGCATGAAATCATTGGATACCTTGGTGCGGCAAGGGTGAGGCGCGTCTATGGATGCACCGTCTGCGTGCCCGCAGATATTTTACACGGCTTTGCGGATGAATATGTCCGTTTTATCGAGCAACGACGCTATGAGCAACTTGCGCAATATAAACTAGACATATTTGCATGGGATAGGCGCGAGGATGGCGCAGTGCCGGAATATTTACTCACCAGGTTTACATTCGTTACAAGGGTGAATAATTTTGACATTTATCGCATTCATTAACTATATAACCTAAATACCTATTATGACTCAAGATGCGCATCAGAAAAAAACAGCGATTATCATAGGCGCAGGCCCAGCAGGCTTAACTGTTGCATGGGAATTGCTGACAAGAACTGATATAACTCCCATAATCCTTGAAAAAAGCAATATGATCGGCGGATTAGCGCGTTCTATTGATTATAAAGGTAACCGTATGGATATCGGGCCGCATCGTTTTTTTTCAAAGTCCGATCGTGTCATGCGCTGGTGGCTTGGGCATTTGCCGTTACAGCATGTGGACAATATGGAGTTTATCCGATCTTATCAAACGAAACTGGGCATCACGAATCAAAATCAGCGCCTTGATCCCGAGACAACTGATTTAGTTATGCTTTTGCGCAATCGGAAGACGAGAATATATTTTTTAATGGATCTGTTCCCTTATCCGATTGCGTTAAATATGGTTATGCTTCTAAGGCTCGGTTTTTATAAAATTTTGCGCATCGGCATCAGTTATGTATACAGTATATTATTTCCCATAAAACCAATGAAAAATTTGGAGGATTTTTATATTAACCGTTTTGGAAAGGAACTCTATTTAACTTTTTTTAAATCATATACAGAGAAATTATGGGGATTATCATGCCGCGAGATCAGTGCGGAGTGGGGAGCGCAGCGCGTAAAAGGCCTTTCGGTGGGGAATGCGCTGAAAGATTTTATTATGAAACTGATACATAAAAATAAAAGCATAGACCAAAAAAAGACTGAAACGTCGCTCATTGAATGGTTTTTGTATCCTAAGCGCGGTGCGGGACAAATGTGGGAAACAGTAGCGGATAAAATACGGCAAAGGGGAGGTGAGATTATCATGAATTTTAATGTCGATAAAATTTATCAAAAGGAGCATACTGTAATAGCAATTGGTGGTCATAGTCTCATTGAAGGACAAAAAAAAGAATGGCAAGGAGATTACTTTTTTTCGACAATGCCGGTGCAAGAATTGACAAAATCATTTATGGGAGAAGTCGATCAGGAGGTAAGAGAAATCAGTGATGGGCTGCGTTATCGTGATATAATTCTTATTGGTTTATTATTGAAACGCCTATTATTAACTGATAAAGAATATCCCCACGAACTAATACGTGACAATTGGTTATATATTCAGGAACCCAATGTGCAGGTGGCGAGGATACAAATATGCAATAATATGAGTCCTTATCTCGTGGCAGCCCCGGGGCTCGTATGGATAGGGGCAGAATATTTTTGTCAGGTTGGCGACAATATGTGGGAGCGCGATGATGCTTCTTTAGTGCAAATGGCGCAAAAGGAATTGGAAAAAATTGGGATAATCGCAGAAAGAGATACAGTTGACGGGGTGGTCATACGCCAGGAGAAGGCGTACCCGGTTTATTTCGGCGCATATCAGCAGTTTGAAACGGTGAGGAAATTTTATGACCAATTCGACAACCTATTTTTGCTGGGCCGCAATGGCATGCATAAATATAATAATCAAGATCACTCTATGCTCACCGCCATGGTAGCAGTGGACAATATCATTCATCATCGCCAAAACAAGGAAAATATTTGGGCGGTGAATACGGAGAAAGAGTATCATGAGGAAAAGTAATTTATTTTCATCGTTCCCCATGGTAGGGTGGCTCATATTGTTATCTTTAGCCATTCGGCTTTGTTTATTTGCAATATATCAGCCATGGCAAGAGATTACCCTGCAAAAAATATTAATTTCCGATGCCCTGCAGTACTATCAGTTGGCAGAACGCATTCTCTCCGATATTTCATTATCAACTTTCGGCACGTTCCGCACTCCTCTTTACCCTCTCTATCTTGCAGTCATTTTTGCGGTTATAGGCAGTAAGGTTTGGGCGGCGCTTTTATTCCAAATTTTTTTTGATGTCGGTACGACCATCCTTGTATACCTGCTGGCAAAGGAGATATTCGCGTCACAGAAAACAGCGCATTATGCCATGTTGTTCTACAGCATTGATTTATTGGCAGCAGCCCAGACGTTGCAGCTCATGACTGAAACTATTTTTACGTTTATCTTTACGGGCGCGGTATTGGCCACGGTTTATGCATTGAAACGGGATAATATTAAATATTATGCTTTGGGTGGAATGTATCTGGGGTTAGCAACGCTAGTTCGCCCCGTAGCTCAATATTTGGGACTCATCCTGACTTTTTTTATACCTTTTTCACGCAAGCTATTTAGTCGTGCAGTGGTATATATCGGATTTTTTTTCCTCATCCTTTCATTTTGGCAAATAAGAAATTATTTCAATTTTGGGCACTATGCTCTCTCTACCATCGAAGGCTACAATCTTTTGGAATATAATGTCGCAAAGGTAAAATCGTTAGTGGAGCATGTCAGCCTTGATGAATCAAGGTACGAATTGAACAAGCTCGTAGATCCCACGATTACCAATCCATTCAGCCGCGCATCGGTGCAACAAAAAATAGCCGTTTCCTATATTCTCGCCCATCCTTGGTGGTATAGTTATTATCATATAAAGGGAGGCGCAAATATGATGTTAGGGACTGCGAAGGTCAGCTTATTGCCCGTATTAAAAATACCTCCCTTTATAAGAAGTGATACCACTCTTAGTGAAAATCTTTTTACCAGAATTGAGAGAACCATATCTACCGCAAGGCAGGAATATTGGCTCACACCCATCCTATTTATCATGCAATTAATTGAATATGTATTATGTGCGATAGGTTTTACAGTAATGAGGAAAACCGATAATAGATATTTAATGTTATTAATTGCGATGATACTGGTTTATTTCTTTCTCGCAACTGGCGTAGTGGGAACCGCGCGGTATCGTGCCCCGGTCATCCCCTTATATCTTATCATGAGCGCGTATGGGTTTGAGCGAGTAATAAATTATTATAGACAGAAGAATCTTTTACGGCGTGTGTTATGACCATGCTCTATATAGGGTTTGCACAGCCTCATACCTCCATCGATGGCGTATATCTGCGCGGTTTGAGGGAGAATGGCATAGAAGTAATTGATTATTTTTTTCCGCAAAAATCGCTTGCGCGTTATTGGCAGATTTTATCAGCGTATTTTAAGCAGAGACACAGTGTTGATATCATCTGCGCCGGTTACGCAAGCCCGCACGTGGTAATCTGGCTCCGTCTGTGGTCGCGGAAAAAGATTGTTTATAATGCGCTTTGTTCGGAATATGAGAGGAAGATCATTTCACGGAATCTTGCGAGTACTCATTCTGTCAAAGCCATATATTATTGGCTTTTAGATATACTTGCATGTTGGTGTGCAGATTTGATAATGGTGGAAAGCGCACATCAGAAAGCCTTTTTTGAAAAAAAGTTCCATGTGCCGGGAGGAAAGCTTATGGTCGCATGGACGGGCACCGATGATAAGAAGTTTCATTTTGATCCCCAGAGTAAGAAGTTTGATGATTTTACTGTGCTTTTCAGAGGGCGATTGCTGCCTGAAGCGGGAGGGGACATAGTGGTGAAGGCTGCGAAAATATTGGAAGGAAAAGGGATTAAGGTATTGATGCTTGCAAACGGCATTGAGCTGGAAAAGATTCAAAAGTTGATTCATGAGCTTCAGCCGCAGAATCTGGAATTAAAAACAGAATATTTGACAGAAGACGAGCTCATCGCCCTTATGTTGCGCTGCCATGTCAGCCTTGGGCAGCTGTCCTCTCATGAACGCCTTGAGCGGACTATCCCACATAAAGCGTATGAATCGCTTTGTCTGAGATTGCCGTATCTTACCGCGAGGAATCCGGCCATCATAGAAATTGTGAAGGAGGGCGAGACGTGCATAGCCTGCAATCCTGATGACCCTGAAGACCTCGCGGAAAAAATATTATGGTTTCGCGATCACCCGAAGGAGCGCGAGGAAATCGCCGAAAGGGGATACCGGCTCTATCATGAGCGCTTTACACCCCAAGCGCTTGCCGCTGCATTATTAAATGAACTGAAGAAGTTATAAGCCTTGTCCGCCATTTGGCGCGATATGGCGTGTAAATTTTATAATAAGGCTAAAATAGCCCAAGAGGTTGACAAATTACAGGAATCTGGTAGTCTGTATGGTTCTTTACCCCGTTACAAGAACGTTATGGTTCTAAGACCTTAAATGAACGGCAATTCAGCCCGAAGGGGGATTCGGGTGAATACTGTAGAGGCCTTAAGCCAATTGTAACGGGGTTTACCGGATAACCGCATATTTATGCCATCGATTACCCAATTCGTGTATAAACACTGGGGAGGCATCGTCATTTTAAGCCTCATTGGCGCAGTTGCCGCGCTTGGGCTTAGCCTTCAGCAAACGCCCCTTTATGCCTCGTCTGCGCGCATTCTCGTGACGCAGAAGCAAACCAGCGGCATGGACGCCTACACTGCCGCGCGAGGATCCGAAAAACTCGCGCAGAATCTGACCACAATCATCGGCACCGCGTCATTTTTTGAACGGGTGCTTGGAGCTGGCTTTTCCATTGTGAATGATTTTCCAAAGGACGAGGCAAGCAGGCGCAAAGCGTGGGGTGCGGTCGTTAAACCGTCTGTGGTGCCCAGCAGCAGCATACTTGCCATTACGGTCTACCATAAGAATCGGGAACAGGCGGAACGCATTCTTGTAGCCATCAACACCGTGCTCATTTCGCAAGGGACAGGGTATTTGGGCACGGGCGACACCGTGAATCTGCAGATAGTCGACGCGCCGCTAACCACTACCGCGCCGGTGAAACCGAATATCCCCATGAACATGGCAGTGGGGCTCATCGCAGGATTCATCATCTCGCTCGGGTATTCATTTGTCCGGGAAGCAATCGCCCAGAGCATTACTTATCCTCTTACGCTCTCACCAAACGCGAGTGCGGAATATACGCCGCTTCCCATAGGATACCTTGCCCCTAAGAAGAGAGAGGAAGTTTTACCGCCAGCGCCTCCTGCGAACCAAGAGTTGCGGATAAATCCTTATGTGGTGGGAATACCCGAGTCAGAGCCCTATCAAGAGACTATCGAAGAAGCGTCTCAATATATTCCTGAATCTTCACCAGCAGTGCCGCCCACTGCATCTCACGTCCACAGCATGCATGACCATGTAAAAGCGCCATTCGGCGGCAAGTATTATTTCCAAAACAAGTTTTTCTATTTGTCGTAAATTGATAATATGATAGCGCACGGATTTGAGAATTTTGCGTCGGTGAGCGATCAGTGGGATCGCACGGCGCAAAAAAGCGAACGGAACATTGATAAACTCTTCGGTTCCTCTTCTTTTTTGAAGGTGTGGTATCGCACGAGTCTTCCGGCGGCGGAGCCTTACGTGTTATTCGACGACGATAGATCGCGCACTTGCGGTCTCCCGTTGGTATTATCACGGACCTCACGAGGTAAATTGCTGCTATCCGCTCCCACTACCACTGAAGACAACACCTGGTATGCGCCAGTGATCGGCGATGCGGACGAGGTATCTGGCATGCGTATTGCCGCTACTCTAGAAGAATCCAATGTTGGGGACGCTATTATACTGCAGCACGTTGACATGTCTCGCGTATTTTGGCGATCATTTATTCAGTATTTTCGATCAAGAAAATACGCCCTCGTGGTTTATCCCACTATACGAATAGGCAACATTAGCTTGGGCGAACAATGGGACGTATATTACCACAGTTTAAGAAGTGATCTTAAGCGATCATTGCGTAGAAAGGAGCAATATCTCACTAGCGAATTTGGGCCTCTTACGGTTTCTGTGGCCGAACGGAAAGAAGAGATAATCAATGCGTGTTATGAGGGTTTTGCCATTGAAACTATGGGATGGAAAGGATATGCGCACAGCGCCGTGTTGCAACAAGATCGCACGAAGCAGTATTTTTTTGATTTGGCTAAAACGGCGGCAGAGAAAGGTTCGATTGTCTTGGTTTCTCTCATCTGCGGCGGGTTCCCGGTGTCGTTTCATTTTATGCTCCGACAAGGAAATGAAGCGTATTTTTTTAAAACGATGTATGACGAAAAATTCAGTTGCTATAGTGTGGGGCAGTTAGGTGTGTTGAAAACACTGGAATTACTTCACCGGCGTGGAGTCAGAACATTGAATTTCTTCGGGCCGTACGTGCCCTGGCATGACCGCTGGAAGCCGTCATTCGTTACCCAGTATTCTAAAGTTGTCATTTCGAGGAGCGTCAACCGCACGTTTGCCGTGCTGCCGTATCGCGCGTACGCGATTATCAAGAAATCCACCTTCGCGTTTCGTTTGTTTGCGCAGATGCGAAAATTATATAATATCATGAAAATTTTGCGGGATACTTTCAAGGTGCTGGTACAACATTTACGATAGGCAAATTCTTCTAATAGCAGACCCCATAATTTCCATATCGCTGGTGGATAAGTCCTGATGGATGGGGAGTACTAAGTGCTCGCGAAGAATTTTTTTAATAAATGGGGAAGAATCGCCAATTTCATAGGATCGGTGGTCGGGCCAGAAGACGCTTGTTTCAATACCTTGTTGGCGCAGTTTCGCGTTGATTTCATTGCATTTGCAACCTAGTATCATGAGATCGAGCGGGACCGTGTGAGCAGGCAGTGAAGAAAAAGCAATCGTAAGACCAGGAACCCCCTTAATGGACGCGGCGAGCGCGGTATAGTTTTCCCTGTGACGGTGTTTTATGTCTTCATAATCGAAGCGCGGAAGAAGATATTTTGATATCGCGGACATTCCCCAATCGGTTTTTGTCGCGTCAAATTCAAACCTTCCGCATTCAGTATTTTTGATACCGATAGTTTTAAGAAACGCATTGAGGAGAGGGACGGCTCTTGTCCATGTCCAGGAGCCAAAAAGCGCAAAGGCACGGCTATTTTTGCTCGCTGCCATGCGTTTTAGGGAGAGCGCAGCCATTTGGCGCGCCGTGGAGTAATGCGATGGACGGCGTTGACGGGTTGCGGGAAATGGGAGGTCTGGGTTATTCACCACCATCAATCCGCCGTGCGGGATGGGCACCGTTTTTCTTGGACAGAAAATTGCCGCGTCGCCTTTTGAGCCGAGCGGTTCGCCGTCTTCGTCGGCGCTTAAGAAACCTATCGCCACATCTTCGAACAAGTAAAGTCCGTTATTTTTGCAGACGTTGAGCGCGTCCCGCGTCAGTTGCGGGAAACCGAGGTAATGCGTCAGGTATAATATTTTTGTACGCGGCGATAATTTTGCTCGAACATCATTGAAATTCGGTGTAAAGTTTTCGTGCAGGTCATAAATGACAGGCACGAGGCCAGATGCGATTACCGCATCCACTTCAATGCCGCTGGTGAAGGCGGGCATGAGTACTTCATCTCCAGTTTTTAGGCCAAATATTTGAAGCGCTTCCCAGATGCCGTTACGGGCGAAGTAATAATACCGCACGCGTTTTTGGTTCAGCGGAAAGGGCAGCAAGGAGGACGGTTGTGCCGGTTGTCTAAAATATGCAGGATGTAATGTGGGGAAAAGAGGAATCATACGTTATGGGGAATAATCTAATAAAAAAGTTTACACGCAGATTAACGCAGATAACCGACCGCCATACGTTCGTACTATTATCTTGAGGTACAGGGCGTATACGGTCGGACGCGGATTTACTAGATATTATTTAAATTTCGTTCACGATGAACATATTTTTTCCATATATGTATTATGTCGTCAAGTATTCCCGAGACACGAACTTTGAACATCCATAATGGTTCATCAAATATCACGATACGCGGAATCTCGTAAGGGTCGTCGTGGCAGGATGCAGTGCGTTCTTCGATGGTGCAGGCAGCACGGAATCCAGCGGCCCGGAGGATCTCTCTGGTCAGGGTAGTAAAATCTTCTGATTTACCAAAAGGGTAGGCGAATAAATCGATCGGCGCTTGGATCTGTCGCTCAAGCTCTTGTTTTGATTTAAGTATTTCTTGCGCTGCTTTATGTTCGTCCAGCTTCGAAAGACGTGGGTGATCGTGCGTGTGCGCTCCAATTGCGGCCCAGGGTGATTGTTTCAGGATTTGCACATCGCCGCTGGTAATGGCGGGCGCCGCGGTGCAGCCGTGTGAATACAGAATTGTTCCATAATCGATGAAGCCCGTAGAAATAAAGAAGGTGGCCGGGATGCGCAAATTTGCAAGTATGGACAGGACATTTTGAGCCCAATCTTTTGTTCCGTCATCGAATGTCACCACTGCTGCACGCGCGGGAAACGGACGTTGATCTTGTATCGCTGTCGCAATTTTCGCAAGGGTAACGATTTGAAAATTTGTTGATAAGTATTCCATCTGACGTGTGTATGTCTCGAGTGAAATATCAAGATGTGCATCGGTTGGCTGGGTAGGGATGCGGTGATAGCAGATGATCCTTGCTCGTTGCGGAGTGAGTTTGGCATAAAGCCAGGAGACACCGGAATAGTAGACGCCAGCGAAGATAATAACGCGTAATATATTTTTTAATTCAGTCCGCAGCGCCGTGGCAGATAAGACGTGCACGCTTTGGGAGGCAAACTTTTTTGCCAGCCGCATAAAGTGAACAAGAATTTTGATTTTTTTAAGAATATTTTTGCACTTGGAGAGAGTTCGGATGTAATAAATATAGAGCGGCGAATCCGGTGCTGCTATAAATTCAAAGTTTTTTGTATCACTCTCCGCAAAACGGCGTTTATACGCCTCATCTCCTCGACCGAAATCATATATCGCAAACTCTCCGGATTGATAGAAAGAATTAATGATGGCGCGCATAAGTAAGAGCGACGGCGAGTAGATGTGGTAGGTAGGATCAAACGTTGTGAGGTACAATGACATCCTCATGGCAGTCGCGAAGTGCCACTGGATTGCGATTATCTCTTTATTCAATTGTAACGTAGCGCAGCGCACAATATCTGAGTTCGAGAACGCGTCAATGAGCGCATGCCAGAAACGGCGCAGGAGAGGATTCTGCATGGGTGAGGAAAAGGATGTTTGCCGGCAGCGTTTAGCCTGTAGTTCGCAAAAGAGATCAAAGAGCCAATGTTTTTCGGCATCGCCGTGATTAAGTGTAATTTTAATGTCTCCCAGTTTTTGCAGTTTCTTCATCTCTTGGTTCAAGTGTTTTTTTGAGAGCTGTCTGATTTTTTGTGCTGTATTCTCTAGTGTCGGCTGCGGGATGAACAATTGGAGATTCGTAGATCCTATGTGCTGGCGGACAAAAGCCGGATGGCTTCGTATTTTATGCAAAAAAACGGAATTTTCTGGCAGTTCTTTAATCCGTACCATATCCCATTCAAATCGTGAATTTGCGATATAATTGCATATTAAGTCAAGCGCGTTCACACTTTCAGCAAGATGAGGAACATCTGCTATATCATTAAGCGGAGTTCCAATAAAAGAGAGCGTGCGCCGGATTTTGGGTAGCCAGCGTTGCGTGACTATCATGCCCGGGAAAAGCGCGCAAATATCATTTTTGTCGTTGACGGCCAGAAGCACAAATAATTTTTTGTCATTTCCGAAATGTTCCCACCAGGTTTTTATCCAGCGAAACGTTTGGAATGCGCTGCCGGCGTTGCTTTGTACTACGCAATGATTCCAAGCGTCCTGCATTTGAGGTGTTATTGCGGAAAGATCAGTGATGCGCATGATGCGATAGCCATTTTGTGATGTGGAGTTTGCGAACACTGATGGAGCGGCTGGCGCGTGTTTCAGTTGGATGGTGTCCCATAGTCTGAGCCGGAGCTTTTGAAAACTGATCAAAGATGACAAAAAATGCCGCAAAGAAGAAGGAATGACACTTGCCATTAACATGACGAGACGGTTGAGACACCCCAATACATAATGGGGATAGTGCGCACGATACCGGATTATCACTTTGAGTGTTTCCCGAAGCAATTGTTTTCGTTTCACAATGCTGACATTATTTCCATGCAAACGAAAGTAACAGAAAGTTGCCGGCAATATGCATAATTTTCCAAGCAATCCCAGTCTCAACCAGAATTCATAGTCTTCCGTATAGGCGAGAGATTCATCGTACCCGCCTGCCTTTAGGGCATGAGCGCGGCGATAACAAACGGTGCTGTGAGGGATGATATTTTCAATCAGGAGTCGTTCGCGTATTCGTCTGTCGTCGTGCCACGGCACAGCACACCTGCGGACGATGCGCTGTGCCGTCTCATTGATCTCGGCCGCATGTCCAGCGACAAGGACTATCTCAGGATCACGATCGAGGATATTAATTTGGCATAAAAGTTTTTCCTTATCATTCCACATATCGTCTCCGTCAAGGATGGCAATATATTCACCTTGGGCGAGCGAAAGTCCATGGTTCAAATTTCGCGCTCTTCCAAGGCGCGTTTGATTTCGGACATAACTGATCCGGAGATCGTTTGCGGCAAGATCTTCTGCTACTGTTTCTGTGTTATCCGTTGAAGCATCATCGAGCACAATCGTTTCCCAATCGGGAAAGGATTGATCTTGGACGCTTCGTATCGCGTCAGCGAGAAACTGTCCTAAATTGCACGTTCTGATAATAATACTCACTTTTGGTTCCATAGGTTATGCTGAGATACTAAGTTGATTAAGTAATCGTTGAGCTTCGTGTTTTTTCGCGTGTATCATGCCTGTCGTGCCGCCCATAAGCGCCCATAATAGCCAGTTTACTGGCGTGCTTCTTAAAATATTATCAGAGATGCTCATGATCAGGAAGGCGGTAATGGTAGCAGCAACTACTATGTATATTTTTTTATCCAGCAGAAAACGCGCCGTGCGGACTCCTTGTATGCACTGTATGAGATTGGCGATGAAGAAGAGGAAATAACTCGCGGCGCCCAGGTATCCGGTTTCCAGCGCCAGGCGGAGATAGTCGTTATGCGCTTCGGTGCCGATGTCAGTGAGATAGCTTACCGTGCTCTCGCGCACCTGTGCATACATGGCCGGGCCATAGCCGAAGATCGGCATGCCGTGCAATTTTACTGATACTTCTTTCCAAGAGCGCAGGCGCCACATAAAGGAATCAGTTTCATCAGAAGGTGGGTGTAGCCGCTGGATGACTTGGCTGCGAGTCATGTCATAACCAGTAGCGGCGAAGATCATGTCGGAGATATGGGGGAAAGCGAAAACGGTAAAGGCGATTAATGCTATTATAATTATTGTTTTCTTTACATGAAAGCAGAGAAAATAAGCGAGAAGAATAATGGCGATGCCAATCCAGGCGCCTCGCGTGTAAGTAAGAAGCAGCAATATCCCCAGCGTGGCAAGGATGAGGGGATAAGGAAGACACGAAAGCCGGGACATTAATTTTTTATCAGATGGCGAGATGAGCGGATTTTGTCGTGATGCCAGGAAACTCAGGATCACCCAAGAGGAAATGGCAATGACGAGGGCGAAAGCAAACGAATTAGGGTGCACGTACGTACCCATAAGACGGTTCTGGATATCAACAGAAAGTCCGGTGCCGCGCGCGAGTTGTACGAGTCCTGCCGTAGCTGGTATGATAATGGCAGATGCGAGGACGCTGATGAGCGCGGTGTAACGCGGCATCGTTTTACAGAAATCGTAGGCAATTATAAAAATGCAGACGAGATTTACGAATTTAATAAGATCTTGCGCGCTTTTTACCGGATCGAGGGAAGTAAACACGCTCGCGGTGCATATAAGGATAAAAATTGCAGGGAAGGCGAGATCGCGAGTCAGGAGAATTGGCCGGAATTGAAAAAAATACCACATACTCCATCCGATAAAAAATAGTCCGATGAGGCCGGCAAGATTAATGGTCATCCCTCCCAGACTGATCAAAGGCACATCGCTCATCACATCGGCGATATTGCGCAGGATGAGAAGCGCGAGGAAGGCATGATGGGGATATCGGAAAAGGAGAGGGGATATGCTCAAGAATAAAAGCATGATAACGTATGGCATAATTGCGGGTGTGCGCAGGATAAAAAACGCTGTCGCAATTATGATTGCGGCGCAGAGAGGCAGAAAGATACTTAGTGTTTCTTTATTCATCGTTATCAGGTTAAATTGATTATTATAGAAGCCATTTATTAAAGCGTAAATTTTAAGTTTTGTCAAGATGCGTATACTCCAAGTAAACAAATTTTATTTCGAACAAGGAGGGGCAGAACGCTACATGTTCGCGCTTTCATCCCTGCTTGAAACGCATGGACACGATGTCATTCCTTTTGCTATGGCTTCAGGAAGAGATAAGCAATATCCACTTAATAGATATTTTGTTTCTAAAATTATTACGGAACGACCACAAGGGGGGTGGGAAGGATTGCGCACCGTTGGGCGGGTATTGTGGTCGAGAGAAGCGGCAACAAAGCTTGATGCGTTGCTTACGCACTATCCTATTGACATTGCGCATCTGCATAATATTTATCATCAGATTTCTCCTTCTATATTGCCGGTTTTAAAAAAACATGGTATACCGATTGTCATGACACTCCATGATTTTCATCTTGTATCACCGGCGTATAACTTATATGCACATGGGGGATATTGCGAACATGCAAAAGGCAGCCGTTTTTTTAATTCCTTCATCCATCGTTGCGTGAAATCCTCTTACTTCGCCAGCGCAGTATGCGCGTTTGAGCTGTGGATTCATCATACCTTAAGGTTATATGAACGGTATGTGGATGCCTTTATTGTACCCAGTGAATTTATGGCGCGTACACTGCAAGAGTGGGGATTTCAGCCAAGGCGCCTTGAGGTTATTCCGAATTTTATTGACGCTAAAGAGTTTTTACCTACGCAGGACATCGGGGATGCTATGCTCTATGTAGGCAGGTTGTCGGAAGAAAAAGGTATACATATATTGCTCGAGTCAGTGAAACAGTTGCCAGATGTGTCATTCATTATTGCCGGAAGCGGTCCCTTGGAGCGCCTCGTGCGCGACTGTGCCGCAAATTGCCTGAATCTTCGTTTTCTGGGGCAGGTCCCGCACTGTGAGCTTGCCCGATTATATGTTCAAGCGAGGGCGGTAATAGTGCCTTCACTCGCGTGTGAAGTTTTCCCCATGGTGATTCTTGAAGCAGGAGCAGCTGGGAGGCCAGTCATCGCATTCGATAAAGGAGGTATCAATGAGATTATTGAGGATGGTTATAATGGCAAATTGATATCGAACGAGCATGATAATGAGATGTTATTGTGTGCCATAAAGGAGATGGAGGAGAATATGGCACATTGCTTGCAGCTAGGCATAAATGCGAGGACTAAAATTAATAATCTTTTTAATACTAAATTTCATATTAATAAAATTATTAAACTCTATTCTTCATTATTATAGTATTGATACTATGAACTTTCATTCTCGTTTTGTCTTATATAATTTAGAAAAAAAGCTGTCTGATCAGTTACGTACTATCTCATCTGAGGGTCGTGAACAAATGTATGCAAAAGTATATCGCGGTTTTTTTGACATGGCGAAACAAATTGAAGGATGGGAGGGAGATGCAGAGATAAAGGAAAATGCAGCTAAAGAATTACAAAAATTAAATCTATTGAGACACCTTGTGCATCCAAACACAACATTCATTGAATTTGGTGCGGGTGATTGTGCACTCGCATTGGCGGTAGCTCGATTTGCAGGATATGTTTATGCCACTGAGACGACCAATATGCTACCCAATAATGTAGCTCTTCCTTCAAATTTTGAGCTCATACTTGTGCCATTACAAGAAAATTTATTAAAACGGGAGAGTATGGATCTCGCATACAGCAATCAATTCATTGAGCACCTTCATCCTGATGATGCAAAGGAGCATATAAAAAAGGTATATTTATTGTTGCGTATGGGCGGGAGATATCTTTGCATGACCCCCAATAAACTGACAGGGCCTCATGATATTTCTCGATACTTTACATCGACGCCAACCGGATTTCATTTAAAAGAATATTCATTTAAAGAGCTTATAAAATTATTTAGAGATAACGGATTCAGTGAACTAATTACCTACATAGGAGGAAAGGGATATTATATGCGTTGTAATATCAATGTAGTACTTTTTATTGAGCGATTGTTTAGTAAGTTGCCGTTAAAGATACGTCAGAATTTTCCATTAGGGGGAGTTCTTAATGTAAGGATTATGGGAGTTAAGTAATAAATAGTGTTTTAATATGCGGATCGGCATTGATGCTTCGCAATTAGTAAAGTGGCAAAAAACCGGAATTGAGTGGTATAGCTATCATGTAGTCAAAGAAATGCGGCATGTGGTTCCGCCGGAACATCGCGTCCGTCTGTATGCGCCTTGTGCCCTTCCTCAGAAATTTTTACCGCTTCCTTCCTATTGGGAGTTAAAGATATTGCGCTGGCCTCTTCCTTGGGGCTGGACTCAACTTCGCCTTGCATGGGAGCTTATACGCAATGCGCCCGATATTTATTTTACCCCGGGTTACATTATTCCTCTACTTTTGAAGGAGAAAGCCGCGGTGAGCATCCATGACGTGGCATTCAGGAATTACCCGTCTGCGTACCGCCATCCTCGCCTAAATGAACTTATCCACCGTTGGAACGCAAAACGTGCGCAGATAATTATAGTGCCTTCAGACGCGACCAAGAAAGCGGTGGTCAACGCATATCATATTGATTCGGAGAAGATTCATGTTATACCTCACGGATATGATCATACGATTTATCATCAATACGGGAAGGCGGAAATACAAAAAACGTTTAATCGTTACCGCCTTACCGATCCCTATGTAATTACCGTGGGAAGAGTGGAAGAAAAAAAGAATATAATAAGTGTTCTAGCCGCAGTTGAAGAGGCAAGGAAGCGGTCGGAATTAAAAAATCTCATATTGGTATTAGTGGGCAGTCCTGGATTTGGATATGAGGAGATACAGCGTTGGATCAAAGATCACCATGCGCAAGACTGGGTGCGCGAATTAGGCTGGCTGCCATCGGAAGATGTCGCGGTTTTGATGAATGGCGCCTTGAGCCTCCTCGCATTAAGTTGCGAGGAAGGGTTCGGGTTGACTGTGCTTGAAGCGCTCGCGTGCGGCACGACTGTACTTGCGTCCGATATCCCGGCTCATCGGGAAGTGGGAGCAGAGTTCGTCACTTATGTGGATCGTATGAATATATCGGCTATTTCACAAGCGATTACCAAAATTAATAATACGCCGGAAAAAAAGAGACAGAAAATGGAGTATGCTTCTCAGTTTACCTGGCGGCATGCTGCGCAAAGCATATATGAAAAATTAGTGTTGATATATGAAATATAGAGTTATTATCACATTTTTGTCCATCATTCTATTTTCAATTGTTTATATTTCTGCCGCACATGCGAGCAGTTTCCCTCGTTTGGCAAATTATTATCTAACGGGAGGAGGTATTACGGAACAGGAAGCGCAAGAACTAACGAAATGGGATGTGGTCATTATGGGAATGGAAGTACCCGAAATTTCGCCGGCGGCGTTTGCGCTTATAAAAAAAAATAATCCCGACGTCAAATTGTTGGTGTATGTGGACAGTATAATGCGTGGCACGGCCCCGGTGCAGTGGCGAAGCTCTTTTCATGAGTATCATTACAATAATGCAAAAAGTGAGTGGCTTTTGCAATCTCCACAGGGCGAGAGCATGACATTCTGGCCAGGGACAGAGATAATGAATCCCACCGATTATGCGCCTTTGGCGCAGGGGAAACGTTGGAATGATTTTTTGCCAGCATTTGCTGCTCAGGTTTATCAGAAACAAGGAGTTTGGGACGGCATTTTTTTTGACGACGCGATGTCGGACATTTCCTGGCTGAATAACGGGAATATCGACATTACTAATGACGGCGTCAAAGACGCGCCGGAATTTATTGATAAGGCGTGGCGAACAGGTATGCGAAGCATTTATCAAAAAACGCGCGCCAATTTGGGCGATAATATAATTATTATCACTAATTCAAGTTATGAATATAGCGAACAGTTGAACGGCCGGATGTTTGAGACAGTGCTAACGCATGGGTGGAAGTGGGATGAGCAAATCAAAGCCATCGAGGATGCGGGAAGTTCAGGCGGTTACCTGCCGCGCTATATCGTGGTGAACGCCAATACTGACAACACAGGCAATCGGGAAGATTGGCGCAAATTTCGTTTCGCCTTCACATCGACATTACTGACTGACGCTTATTTCAGCTACGACTACGGCGACAAATGGCACGAACAAATCTGGTGGTATGATGAATATAATGTAAATTTAGGTAATGCGAGGAGCAACGCATATGCAGTAACTAACAAAGAAAGGACATTGTTAGGCGTATGGCGTCGGGATTTTGAAAAGGGGATTGCTTTGGTGAATATTACAGGAGTTGCACAAACGGTAATCGTAGGCAGCAATTTTAAAAAGATAAACGGCACGCAGGATAAGAGCGTAAATAACGGACAGCGCGTCTCGCAAATTACGATGGGTGCATACGATGGTATTGTTTTAGAGAGAGTGAATCAAGAATCTGTGCCACAGAATATGACTGTATCGCAAGGATTCGTTGCAGGCAGTAACGCGGAGTTATGGGATATGACAACAGGTAAATCGGTAGGTATTATGGTTTTGAATTTACAATCAATTCCTAAGGGTACGTTTGGTTTAATAAACGATTTAGACAGTGACGGTATCGATGAGACCATTATTTGGAAAAATGGAGCATTAACCCTCTACCGGAATGGACAAAAAATGTGGCTCATGTACCCATATGACAAACGTTGGCGAGGCAGTGTAAGTCTTGCATCAGGAGATGTGGACGGTGACGGTATGCGTGAAATTGTGCTTGCCGCGGGCTTTGGCGGCGGCCCTCATGTAAGGATTGTTGATGTAATGGGAAAGTTAAGAGGGCCGGGATTCTTTGCGGGAAACAAAAATAGCAGGACCGGCACCTTTGTAGATGTGAATGATATCAATGGAGACGGGGTAGATGAAATTATTGCTGGCACGGGACGCGGTGAAGAGCCATGGGTGAGGATATTTGACGCAAAGGGGACATTGCTGAATTCCTTTCTTGCGTATGAGCGCAATAATCAGCAGGGAGTATCTGTGGTTGCAAGTGATGTTAATAATGATAAGGTAAGCGAGATATTTACGATTAATGCGAATCATGTTAAAGTGTATGCCTCCACAGGTATATTGTTGGATCAATTTACCCTTTCAAACCAAGGGAAAAATAATAAAAGGGTAGTTATTGTTCAGGATGCTCTACATAAGAGACTTGCTACGTATTGAAATAATAAGGACAATTTATCTAAAAAAAGGCGCAGAATATGCGCTTTTTTTTGACAAAATAAAAAAAACAATGTAAGGTAAATTTCTTTTGTTTTAAGTATTTTATATATGCGGATAGCAATGATAGGGCAAAAAGGCATCCCTTGCACCGGAGGAGGGGTGGAGCGGCATGTGGAGGAATTATCCCGTCTGTTGGTGCGTGCAGGCCATGAGGTCCTCGTGTATACGCGTCCGCATTATACTGACAAGAAACGTGCGCGATATCATGGCGTAACACTAAAATCACTCCCTTCTCTCCCCACAAAGCATCTTGACGCTTTGAGCCACTCGTTAATAGGCACTTTCCACGCGATGCGCCAAGGTGTGGATATCATACATTATCATGGCATAGGGCCTTCGTTGTGCGCACCTATCCCTAGGGTATTTACGCCTCATATCAAAGTTATAGGTACGTTCCATTCACAAGATTGGAGGCACCAGAAGTGGGGACTCTTCGCTCGATTCATACTGCGTCTCGGGGCGTGGACTATGACGCATGTGCCACACATTACAATTGCAGTATCGCAAGAAATCAGTGATTTAATTTTTCAGCGTACGGGAAGACGAGTGCCGTATATTCCCACCGGCGTATTGCTCCATAAAAAGAAGCCTCCTTTAAGGCTTTTAGAATCATTTCATCTGCAGAGAGGAAGATATCTTTTGGTCGTCTCGCGTTTTGTCCGCCATAAATCCATTACTGATGCGGTAGAGGCTTTTATCCGTTTGAAGTCGCGTTTTCCAAAAGATGCGCGCATCTCACGCTTAAAACTCGCCTTGGTTGGCGGAGGCGCATTCACTGATGCATATGTGAATGAGATTAAGGCATGCGCGGGTAAGAGAGACGACATCGTGCTTACAGGGTACCAGAAAGGCTATACCCTTCATGCACTGTATGCCCATGCTTTTGCATTTCTCCAGCCTTCAATATCTGAAGGAAAATCTATCGCGCTGCTTGAGGCTATGTCATGGGGATTGCCTATCATTGCCGCAGATATTCCTGAAACGCGGGAAGTGCTTATCCCCGTTCAGCGAAAGGTTTCGGGGGTACTTTATGCGCCGCGCAATATCGCAAACCTCACCCATGCAATGCATGCGCTTATCAATAAACCAAGATACGCCCGACAATTAGGCGCACAGGCGCGCAAAGAGGTTGCCGCCACTTATAATTGGGATACCATTATTTATGATATTATCGCGCTATATGAATGTGCGCTGCAGCAAAGCGATGAATATCATGCGCTCGATTACCGGTTGAGAGAAGCCTAATTGATATCGCATTCAAACGCACTCACTACGCACTCAAACGCAGTTGAGGTGCAGTATTTATTGATTTATTAATCCGTGATACTGGGATCGCCTGGTCCCACTGAATAGATGGCGTCGCCGTTCAATACATAGATTCGCCGCGCTGCTTCATCCGGGTAAAGTCCCCGCAATTCAGTAAACAGCGGGCTCGTATATTGGGCAACTAATGAGCCGTCTTTTTTTAATACGACAACTACGCGGCGTTGGGGTTGGTCGAGGAGATAGAGATAGGGAGAATCTTCCTTAGTCGCGATTGCTTTCACGTTTCCCAAAGGAGGCTGGAGAGGCCTTAAGGCAAATGGCACCCGTTTGCCTTTTTCAAGCCGTATTATGCTGTGGTCGGTGAATGTCACGTACATAGAGCCGTCAATGGCAAAAGTAGTCGCTTGCGATAAGTCTATAGAATCATCTTCTGACCAAGGCGACCATAAATTATACCCCTGATCTGTGCGTTCAAAGCGGTAAATGGAGCGTGTGCGCGCATCAAGCAAATAGATGTGGTCAAGGTATGTCGCATACGCAATTGGCACCATTGACGCGCGAGGCAGTATAAGAGGGTACAATTGGAAGGTGCGGTGTTCGGAATCAAAATTTAACACGCCGAGCGGGTTTTCAGTGAGCACCATCACAGTGCCCGGGGTTGAAGCGATGATATCTACGGGCTTGCCCGCACCATCAGGAAGTTCTGTCATCACGACAATGCGCCTTTCTTTCCCGTCAAATTCATAAATGGCGCCTTCCGCGCGGTTCACCGTATAAAGTTTTCCCTGCTTGAGCGCGAGCCCCATGAGGTCAAACGTATGCGTTTCGCGGAATGATTTTTCCATGGAGACCACTGGTGTGGGATTTGCAATAATAGAAAGCTTATTGATCAATGCAGCGCGCTGTGCAAGCCTTGTTCTTAAGTTTTGAATAGTGGATGCTTGAGTGTCTGAAAGATACTGGGGCGCCGCATTGAGGAGTGCGAGTGTGGCGTCAATGAGCTCAAGCGCATCTTCTTCCTTTTTATCCTTCAGCAGCGACTCTATCTGCGATTCGCGCCGGACGGTTTCTGCAATTATGCGTTCCACATTTTTTGACCCCACGGAGACAAATATGATACGCAGTGAGACAAGCATTAAGAGCGCGATGACTGCTATAGCGATGCGTTTCCGGTGGGAGCTTTGCCGTAATAATGCGATACCTCCCAATATGCTTTTTTTAATCGTGGTTAAAATCGCGACCCAGTTTTTTCTTGTTTTGGGCAATGGAAGAGATGAGATTTTGTTGCGCAGGTGCAAGGCTCTGTCCTTAATGCTTTTTTTTTGGATAAGTCTGATAATAAATGCAGTACCCAGTGTGTCAATAATTTTATTAATTTCTTTTTTATTCCCTTCTTTAAGCTGCTGGGCAAACCGCGTAAGATCGGACTTTCCAGATTCTTTTAATGTGATGAGAATCGCGCCATGTTGGTGCGCGCCCGCCACAAATTCAGTAAATAATTTTTTTCGCCCTACCGAATATTCTGATTGGCATACTTCAATAATGTTTCCTTGTGACAAAAGATACGCGTAGCATTCTCCGCCCGAAGTGATAGCAAAGGAGTCTTTATTGTAGGCGAGTGCGCATACATTTTCTGTATATGATTTCGTGTCCTTGCTCAATTCGTTTACCCTGCTACCTGCATGCTCAAGAGCGCTCTCTAGCGATCCGCGGTTCGCAAAAAAATGTATTGAGAGATGTTTAAAAACTTCATCTCCGTATGACGAATGGCTTAAGGCTACGAGAAATGAAGCTGATGTCTCTCCCGGCCGCAGCCCTTCACGTTGTGACATTAAAATTCCGCCATTATCGGCGATATTGTGTGATATGCAAAATTGGATACCTTTGGGCATACCCAGTATATCAACATCCAACGCCAAACGTGGCGAGGATAGTAGTATTACGTAGTACCGTTGCGACCCTGGAGTATTGATTTATCATAATGGACAGAATAAGCGTTTGGCGATCGGTGAGGGAGGCTTTGATAGAATCTTGAAATGCATTTATACCATTATTTCATGTTTTATTCATTCTCTGTACTCTCATTTCCGCCTCCCTCTTGGATGTTGTATAACTGGGCATAATTTAGAACGTTCGACTCTATCATAATTATGTTTTTTTTGCAAGAGGGTGGGGGATGAACATTTTTAGTGTTCATGCCCACTTGCGCTTTTTTCTGCGTATGATAGGATATGAAACTTCCTTAAGGGCGCTTAAAAAAATAACCTTTCCAATATAATCCTCATTTTATTGCGGCATTAGGCTTATTAACTATAGTACCGCATCAAAGCGGTGAATATGTTATTTTTTTACGGCGCCTAAGATATTTGAGATATCTCACAGAGTTATCCACAGCTACTCTCTTTAATTTGCTATTATGGCGAAAAGATTGATAAATATATCTCTTTCAATTCTCATCGCCTTGGCGCCTTTTTTCTCATGGCACACCGCGCTCAATGCCGCGGAAACAGAAAGTCCCTATCAAGTGCATGAGGTGCTCATCACGTGGCGCAAATCATATCAAAGCCGTTTGGATGAAATGATGCTGCGATTAAGGCATGATATTAACGAAAAGTTCGGAAAAGGCATGAGCGAACAAATTGTCGAGGCGCAATCATATGACGGTTCATTTACACGCATTACGGTGCCTGAAAGCATTGAATTGGGGAAAGCCCTTAAAGTGTTACGTACGATTCCGGGCATTGAAACCGTAACACCTAACTGGCCGATTCACGCGCTCATGATTCCAAATGATCCTTACTATGAGCCGTACCAATGGAACATGAAACTCATCCAAATGCCGGAAGCATGGGACGCGAGTTTGGGCGCTGGCGCGGTAGTGGCAGTGGCAGATTCCGGCATCGCGTATGAAGATTACGGTATGTATAAAAAGGCGCTGGATTTGGGCGGCGTGAGTTTTATGCCCGGATATGATTTTATCAGCCGTGACAGTCATCCGAATGATGAAAATGGCCATGGCACGCACATAGCTGGCATCATCGCGGGCACGCTCAATAATAATATGGGAGTGGCAGGCATCGCGCCGAAAGCGCAGATCATGCCTTTGAAAATTCTTGATAAATATGGATCAGGGACAGTCGCGGGTCTTGCGGAAGCAATCAGATGGGCGGCAGATCATGGCGCGCAAGTGATAAATATGTCAGTAGGGAGCCCAGAACCATCACCTGTGCTCACTGACGCGCTTTCCTACGCCTATCGCAAAGGAGTCGTTTTGGTGAGCGCCGTGGGCAATGACGGGACGGATAAGGTGCTTTATCCTGCCGCAGAAAGAGATTATGTGATTGCCGTAGGCGCTGCAGGGATGGACGGATCGCGCGCGCCGTATTCAAACACCGGTGAGGCAATCGATATACTCGCACCCGGCGGGGATTTTACCGCAGATTATAACCATGACACGTATCCGGACGGTATACTACAACAGACCTTTGCCACACGCGGCCCTCTAATAGATGTACGTTCGTTCTCTTACCGGTTCATGCAAGGGACTTCGGTGGCTGCTCCTCATGTGACAGGCGTTGCAGCGCTTCTTAAGTCACTTGGCGTGCGTGATCCTGCATCGGTTAGATCTATCCTGCGCTCGAGTGCGACTGATATCGGCGCAGAAGGATGGGATCGCGAGACAGGCGCAGGGCTTCTGAATGCCGCAAAAGCGGTTCTCGCGGCGCGCGCGCAGAACTCACTTGTGAATGTAACTAATTCAACCGTTGCGCGAAGTACGGAAATACCATCAGAAGAAAACGCTCCGCAAACTAACGAAGAGATAGCAAGCCAGCCGTCAGTTACCGCTCTCACGCTAACGCTTACTGCACTAAACCAATTTGGGAAGACTGCCACGAAATTTACCTGGTGGGAGCCTATCACAGTACAAGCACGAGTAGTAGACCAAAATGGCAAGCCTGTCGCTGACGCAACCCTCACTATTACCTACAAACAAGGCAGTAAGGAACCAAGCATTTTGAATGGGAAAACAAACACAGACGGCGCAAGCGCATTCGTGATAGGACCTTTCAGCCGGCGCAGTATTATTCAGATTGGAGGGATCGCGGAAAAAGAGGGAATTGCCAGCCCTTTGACTACCCTGCAATTTTCAATTAAGTAACAAATGTCTAGATTTGTAGCGTCGGAGCTTGTCTCCGACTCACGGGTGGCAGACATCCCAGTCATTCGACGGGACAGGAGCTGCTACGCTACCGTGAAACGCGTAATTCCTGTTTAATATCATTTTCTGTGGATAACTGGAGGAAAACTGAAGGTTTTTGGGTGAATTTAGCTTAATTTTGAAATGATAATAAAAATAATATTAAATATTATGCAATAAAATGGCTAACATTAAAAGAAAATACTTGATAATAAAGCTAATATTTAGATTGACAGGGCACCTTGTTTTAGGATAAGATTGGATAACCAAAAAACAACATAAGAAACCAAATAAAAGGCAGAGATAACGATCCCGTGCTCACTTAATCGGAAACAGACGCAGATTCCGCCAGCGGGCGGATACGCAGATATATGCAGATTTTCTTAAAGTGCATGGGACTATTTACGGTATCAGGACAATTTATAGGGCGCAGAATGGAATCCGACTATAACGCTTTATGCGCGGATCAAACGCGAACACACGCGAGAGATCACGCCAATAGACGCGAAAGTTAGATTTCGTTCTGCGCTCTTTATATTGCGCAGATATAAGCAGATGATACGCAGATAGTCGCAGATATGTCATGAGTAAGACTATAAAAATAAAAAAAAGAAATTAACATTTCATTTCAATATCAGCGTTGATCGGCGTTTAATCCGCGTTGATCAGCGAAATGCGTAACATGCATTTGTATTCTTCTCTGTGATCCGGGTTGGTCTGCGCCCCCCGCCCAAACTTTGCCAGATTCAGCAGGCAAATCTGCTGGTGGCAAAACTTGGGCGGGGTCAGATTCCCCAGCCCGGATCAAAGGGAGGAATAAACCGGTCGACATCCAAACTGATCAATGATCTTTGGATCTTTGAACAGGAGGATTGGATTCCATGTGGCGTTACGAGAGGGGGCCCTACCCAATAATGGGCACATAATTATACTCTGGTAACACCATGGCCCAGAACATCACTCCCCGCAAATTTTCGTTTAACGAAACTTAAGCGGGGGACTCCAGAAAGGCGGTGATATACATGAAAAAAATAATCGTAGCACTATCTTTGGCATTGGCTCTCGGTCTCGCATACTCTGCAACCGCAGCCAATTCAATCACCGGTAATGCGTTCGATGATGGCTCTGCCACAATCATTTCTGCGAAGTTCGCCTCACTTAAGATAAAAATCAAGGGGGTGTCAGTGGTGCAAGAGTATGTTGAGAACACTGCCGCATCAGGCGGTTCGTTCGTCGCATGCGGTGAAGATTGCCAGGATGTCACACTCGATTCTGGAAATGCTACTGCCACCACTGACAGCGGACTTGAGGTTGGTACGGTGGAAGTAAAATATGATGGTTTGTCAACCAGCAACAGCGGAACCATTTCTGGCAATAGCGGTGACGACCCAGCTCTCTTAATTGTGGAAAATGAAACAACCAAGGAAAAAGTGAGTATCGACACCTACGAAAATGTCGACTCTGTGGTAGTGGCAGGAAGCGCTACCGGTGGACAGTTCGTAGCAGCAGGGGATGACGCGACTGGTATTGTCGTGAAGACCGGTACATCCGGATCTATCCTTACACGACTTGCAGCCATTGGCGTCAAGTTAGTAACAAGATACGCTCCATAATCAACGTCGTTGCCTGGGGTATTTGGTCTCTCCACTCAAACGGAGGGGCCAGACCCCGAGGCAGTGATTAGTTATCAGTTAATAAGTTATCAGTTTGTGAAGTATTCGACTTATCAGACTTATCCGACCTATAAATCTACAAAGCCTTGGGCGATTTGGACGCTCACCGTTCTTTTGGCGTTGCAGTCCATTTCTGGTGTTGCGATCGCACAAGAAGAGCAAACGCCTGCGCCAGAATCTGCTGGAAATTTCCAGATGCCGACCATGCCGCAAGTACCATCACTGCAAGATATGATGCAAGGTTGGAATTCTAATGGCGTGGTTGACGACGATGATCCGCCGGAAATAGAAGCGCCGGATGAAGATGCTAATGAGGTAGATGAGGATGCAGGCGATACACAGGAAACGCCATCAGTTCCATTAATTCCCACAACTCCTCCATTATCTGACACTGACGGTTCTGGTTCAGGGACAGGAGGCACGCCAAGCGGTACAGGGGTACCATTGAGTGATACCCAGTGGTGGCAAGGGCTTATCCCTTCCATGGGTGGCCCAAGCGGATCTGGTAGTTCACAAACTGCTCAAGATATCCTTGATCTTTGGAATCGGAGCTGGATGCCGACAGAAGAAAAAGAGATTACTACTCCTGGCGCAGGATCTGGCGAGACCACAGGCGGCATTACCAGTCCCGCAGCAACCAGCACGCCCACGACCACTGCGCTTACCATACCCGGTGATACAGGAGGAGAAGTGAATGCCTTAAATGCGACGTCAACCGCAACTACAACTCCTTTGGCAGACGCGGAAAATTCGAACAATACCGGAGAAGGAAGTTTTATAAGTTCTGATACAGTAGCAACAGAAACCGGTATAGAGATCACCAATGTATCAGATGTGACCAATAAACAGGTCATCGCTTCAGATTCCGGCAATAATACTCTTGAATTCGGACAAAGAGGGGAGGGCGGGATTACTACTGGGCAGTCAGATACGACCGCGAAAGGCGATTTTGAGTTGAATACGGTTGAGGTGAGAGAAACAGGAGAAATGACTCCAGACCAGACAGGCTGCGCTGATTGCTGGGCAGTCTGGAACATGGGTTCAGTCGCGCTGAATGAAAATACTGGCGAAGACTCCAATAATCAGGCGACCGCTGATGTGGACCGCGATTATACGGTGGTAAATAACAACATCGCCTATCTGGGCAATGACTATCTCATCTCCGGCAACAGCGGCCGAAACCGCGTACTCGCAGGATTTAGTTTCAAGGACGGTTGGGTAGAAACCGGCAATGTTAAAGTGCGCTCAAATATCATCAATAAAGTGAATACGAACATTATTGATTTAAACGGCGTGGAAGCGATCTGGAGGCCGTTCGTGCTTGATATCAATGGCGAATACAATGAGGACATAGATCTCTTCGAACTTATCGCGAGCAGATTTGGCGGCACACGCGGCATTTATGCAGACGCGAATAATACGAATACGGGCGAGGATTCCCTGAATCTCGCGGCCGCAAGCATTGAAGAGCGCACTGATATAGAGGTGAACAACCAGGGGTTGATTGAAAACGATTACGGAATAGAGGGCATATCAGGTAAGAACAGCATTTTTGCAGGCACCAAAATAAAGCGCACACGAGTGGATACAGGCAATGTTGACGTATCTACGAACCTTTTCAATTTCTTAAATACGAATATCATCGGCGGAGAAGCAACCGTGGCAGTAATAAATATCTTCGGCAATTTTAAGAAAAATATTTTACTTCCCTCGTTTGACCAGATTTTCCCCCACGTGGGCCCTCGCATAGCCACAGGCGCCGATGCATCCGCGTCCATTGAAGGCGCCACAGGAGACTCTATAAATAATGCGGTCGCAATCGCGACGAATGATACGGAAATTACCGTGCAAAATTATGGCGGTGTCATAAACGAACTCAAGAATCGCGCAAATTCAGGAGAAAATGAAAACGTATTTGGCGATGATGGAGATAACATCACGGTAAAGACTGGCAAAGCGAAAGCGCAGACAAATGTGCTCACCCTTGCGAACCGCACCTGTATCGGCTGCGGATGGTTTTCCGGATTCTTTAACATCCTCGGCGATTGGAGCGGCCGGGTGAGCGGATTGCCTGATACGGCAAAAAGAGAAGGGAATGGTAAAAGCTTCGTGGTATCGGTAGAAGACACAGATGTGCCGGGTTTGGGTGGCAATGGAGTATCTGCGGACGCTTCGATAAACGGCACTGGCGATGATTCATTCAATGGTTCTGCGGCAGTTGCAGCAAGAAGCGTGAAAGTAAAAACAGCCAATGAAGGCGCTGTTATCAATAAATTAAACCAGGTCGCTGATTCCGGTTCCAATACCATAGCTGCAATTGACGGCAAAGATATTACCGTGAACACCGGTGATGTAAGCTCTGCTATGAATGTGGGCACCATTTTGAATACTGATGTGATTGGCGGGAAACTCGTCACCTTGGCGGTAAACTTGTTCGGCTCATGGGATGGTGATTTCATAATCGGCGATCCTACTGACGTAGGCGTGTCGCTCACCGCAACACCCTCGCCATCGCCCGCAGCATTGGGAGGTACCATAACGTATCAAATCAATGTGACGAATGCCGCAAATGGCAAGACCACGGACGCCTCAGTGAAGGTGACGTATGACAATGCAAGAACCACTCTCGCGAATGCCGGCAACGGTACTGCAGGAGAGGGGAATGTAAGTTTTTCATTCCTTGGGCTTGTGCCGGGCGCACAAGCGTCAGCAACCTTCAGCGTCACCATAAAGAATACCCTCGGATCCGGCACGCATATTATAAATGCAACTGCGGCCGCATCATCCTCAACTGCTGATAATAATTCAGCAAACGACCAGTCGAGCGCTGCGGTGTCAGTGACTGTTGGCCAATCAGGCAACACGAATCCAGGTAATAATGATGAAGGTACGGTAGGAGGAACAGTTTTGCCTGGTGGCGATACCTCATATCAGAATACTAATCCCTCCGCAGGCAATAACACCGGTGGCACTAGTATCGGCAGCGCCACGTCAGGATCAGATACGGTGTTTAGCATTACTAAGACCTCAAGCGCTCCTTCCACAGGCGTTGCTCCCGGTAGCACCGTGCCCTATAAGATTACCTTGCAAAATAACAGGTCAGTGCCGGTAAACGATGTAAAAGTATACGATAAGCTCAAGAACGAAGGCGGGCTCGTGGTATTTGAAAATTCATGGGATCTGGGTCAAGTGGCGCCGAATGAAAAAGTAGTCATAGATTATACCGTTATATTTTCTTCTGAAGCGCCCGCGGGTTACTATACGAATACGGCGTATGCGTCAGGATTCGACCAATCAAATACAGTGACAAAATCGCCGAATGCCACGTTTAAACTTCGGATAGCGCTCGGTACCGCATTATTGAACGGCACGATAGAAGGCGCGGGTGTAAGCGGCACGGGAAGCGGCACAGGAGGCGTGGCAGGGCTGGCAACAGAGACAGCGCCCTTGTCCGATACTCCGGATAATGCAGCCTCGATACCGCTCAATAACGATGCGCCTATCGGCGATATTAATGCAATTTATTCACCTGACTATGCCTCTGCAGAAGTAATCGCGCCTGAAAATACGGTGATGGACATTGCCAAGGGCACGGTCATCAGGACCATTGGAGTCAAATCCGCATCTGCCGCCGGGCTTAACGCTGATCTGCTCGCAAACCTTGTTGCCGATCCGCAGTCACCGCTTACGCAGACGCTGACCAATAGGGTTCCTTTGCCGGCCAGCCAGCTCATGGCGCGTACCATAATGTTCGGCCTCCTTTCATTGCTCTTTTTCTTCTTTGCCTTCCTTATCGCGCGACGCCGCAGGAGAACTGAAGCAAGCGTAGCGCAGACTCCTTATTGGTTCCTATAAGATAATTAACATCTTAAAACAGTTTTAGTATTTTACACAGACAGCAAACCTGTCTGTGTAATTATGTGATGATGTTTAACGTGAAGTCGCAGACGAGCCTGCCTGCGCAGGCAGGCTGCGACGTTACTTGAGTTGGCTCTTCAGACATTTGTGTGGGTAATTTACGGATAGTCTCACTCCGGATTTCCCCTCTTAAAGTAAGAGGGGCTAGTGCCGTTACAATTTAATTCGGCTATAACTGATATGCTTATTTTACCGTCTGTATTGAAATACTAATCTCTTGCATGTCGCAAAACTTAATTGTAACGGTACTAGGGGAGTTATGAGAGGGACGCATGAAAAGGCTTTGATTCGCCAAAAGTCTGCATATGCGCCCCGTCATAACCCACCCTCACCCTCCCTTATCTTTCAGCCCGAGGCTTCAGCCATAGGCTGATCTGCCTCTGGCATGAGATCCGCCTTCGGTGGAAAGGGAGGGGGCTGGTGGAACCGCTCACGAGACCCATCGTACCCACAGAAAACCCGGAAGAACCCTTGAGTTATCTGGTATTTTGGATGCCGCTTGACAGTAAAAGGCGGTTAGTAGTATCTTTAGCACGATTATAGGCATTACTTCCTCCACGTGTGGGGAAGTTCCAATTTAATTTATGCCAGGATATAACCAATTAACCTATCTCACGAAAGAAGGGTATGAAAAGCTAAAGGAAGAGCTTCATACGCTCAAGACCGTGAAGCGGAAGGAAGTGGCATGGCGCATCCAGCAGGCGAAAGAACTGGGCGATTTATCGGAAAATGCCGAATATACGGAAGCCAAGAACGAACAGGCGTTCCTCGAAGGCAGGATTGCAGAACTTGAGAATGTCATAAAAAACGCTGAAATTATTTCTTCCCATGAGCGTCCCGCGGGCGGCATGGTGGAGGTGGGGTCACGCATCAAAGTAAAGACTCAAGATGGCGGGGAAGCAGAATTCACTATTGTCGGTTCCCAAGAGGCTGATCCAAAATCCGGCATTATCTCGAATGAGTCTCCCCTCGGGCGCGCATTTTTGGGTCACATGGTAGGTGATAAGATAGAAGTGCAAGTTCCCAAAGGAATTGTGACGTACAAAATTGTAAAAGTTTTTTAAAGATTGCAGGTAACATATTTGCACGTTACCGTTAATGCCCACTTATAGTCCTCGCCGCTCGGAATGCACAATTTTTTTGCGGACGCGATCTCGCGGCCATGACGCTTATGCCCGTCTGACACGGGCATAAGTCCTCGAAAAACTGACATTCCTTCACGTCGAGGTGAAGGCAGTGAGTAGTTACACATTTACCCCCTTATTTAGGGGGTAATTTTGTACTATCAGATCTATTGCATAATCTGCGCTGAGAAGGATATAATTATCTCTAGTATGACAGAGAAACAATCGGAACGCGCGACGCGGCTGGAGCGTCTGCACATGCTCAAAGCGCAGGGGGTAGATCCCTATCCCAGTATTGTTGCGCGCACGCATACCGTAAAGGCAGTTCTTGATGCGGGCGACAGCCTCAAAGAAACACACGTGGTTCTTGTGGGCAGGGTGCGCGCGCTTCGGTCGCACGGGAAAACAACTTTTTTAGACATCGAAGACGGTACGGGAAAAATGCAGATCTACGCAAAATATGATAATTTAAAGGATGGGTACGACCGTCTTATTGAAACGCTTGATGTTGCAGATTTCATAGAAGCAAAAGGGACTTTTTTCCGTACGAAAGTAGGGGAGCCCACCCTTCTCACAGAAAGCGTCCGCATAATCGCGAAGGCATTAGAGCCGTTGCCGGAAAAGTGGCACGGACTGCAGGATCCGGAATTGCGCTATCGCAAGCGTTATTTGGATTTTCTCGTCAACACGGACGCAAAAAAAGCGGCAGAGACAAGGATCGCGCTGACCCAGGCAATACGCGAATTTTTCAATGCGCATGGCTTTATGGAAGTGGAAACTCCCATTCTCCAGCCGATTGCGGGCGGTGCATCTGCGCGGCCGTTTGTCACCCATCATAATGCGCTCGGCACGGATTTCTATCTGCGGGTCGCGCCGGAATTGTATTTGAAGCGGCTGATTGTCGGCGGTTTTGAAAAGGTATATGAGATAGCCCGTTGTTTCCGCAATGAGGGTATGGATCGCGCCCATAATCCGGAATTTACGCAGATAGAATTTTATTGGGCCTATGCCGATTACCGGCAACTGATGCAGCTGTCAGAGGAGCTGATGACCTTCCTGCTCGAGCGCATCGTGGGCAGTACCACTATCATCCTTGAAGGAAAAGAAATTAATTGTAAGCCGCCCTATCCGCGCATGAGCTTTCAGGAAGCACTAGAGGAAAAGGCAGGCATACAGGGAGTGTATGCGTTGCCTGATGCGTCTTTGGTAAAAATTGCGCGGGATAAAGGCATCGAGGTTGAAGCGGGGTGGGGGAGAGGGAGGCTGTATGATGAATTGTGGAAGCATTTGATACGTCCTGCCATAACTTCGCCGGTATTTTTAATTGATCATCCTCTAGAGCTCTCGCCGCTCGCAAAGCGCAAAGCCGACAATCCTGCGCTGACTGAACGTTTCCAGCTCATTATCGGGGGAGTGGAGCTTATAAATGCATTCAGCGAATTAAACGATCCTATAGACCAAGAAGAGCGTTTCCGTGAACAGGAAAAAGCGCATGAGGCAGGCGATGAAGAGGCGCAGCGCTATGATGAAGATTTCATAGATGCGCTCCGCCATGGCATGCCGCCCACCGCCGGATTCGGCATGGGCATTGACCGCCTTGCCGCGCTTCTTGCCGGCACCCATGCGATCAAAGAGGTTATTTTATTCCCAACCTTAAGGCCAAAAATAAATGACTCGCAAAATATTTTACTAAAGGCAACCAATCGCGAGCCACAGCAAAATAACATTCCACATACTATGTACCCTCGCGAGAATGCGCTCAAACTGCTCCGCACTCATGTGAAGAATGAAAACCTTATCAAGCACATGCTTGCCGCTGAAGCGGTCATGAGGGCGCTTGCAGAGAAATTCGAAGGCAATGCTGATGAATGGGGGCTCGCGGGACTGCTTCATGATATTGACTGGGAAGAAACGCAGGATAATCCGCACAGCCACTCTCTGGTATCTAGCGAATATCTCGCGCATGAAGGAGTCGGTTCCGAAGTGGTGCAGGCTATAAAAACGCACAATCATCTCCATGGCATCATCCCACAAACACCGCTTGAGAAAGCGCTTTACAGCGCAGAAGAGCTTACTGGGTTGTTGGTCGCATGCGCGCTCGTCCAGCCAACAAAAAAATTAGCAGACGTGAGCGTTGATGGAGTCCTAAAAAAATTCAAACAGCCGTCATTTGCCAAAGGAGTCAATAGAGAAATTATTCTCAAATCAGAAGAATTATTAGGAATAAATTTACAGGATCTTATAGAATTAGAATTGCGTGCTATGCAGGAAATGGCTGATACGTTGGGATTATGATATTATACGACACATCATATGATAGATATTAATTTCATCCGTGAACATCCCGATAAGGTTCGTTGGGCGTTAGAGATTAAAAAGATCAGCCTCGATATTGATGAATTTTTGCATATTGATAAAAAACGAAATGCAGCACTGCGCGAACTGGAAGAATTGCAGAGAAAACGGAATGAAATAGCTGCAAGCGGGAGAACAGGCAACTTGAATCAAAGAGAAGAAGGCAAGCTGATCAAACAAAAGTTAGGGGAGCAGGAAAAGAGATTTGAGACACTTGATGAAATATACGAAAATTTCATGGTGCAGATGCCCACCATTCCCGCAGCCGATACACCCATTGGCAATGATGAGAGGGGGAATGTCGAGGTAAAGAAATGGGGGGAGCCTTCGCAATTCAGCTTCACACCCAAAGACCATGTGCAAATCGGTCGCGATCTTGATCTCCTTGATTTGGAAAAAGGTGTAAAGGTGAGCGGTTATCGCGGATATTATGTGAAAAATGAAGCGGTTATGCTCCAAATGGGCGTGATGATGTACGCTTTGCAAAAGGCAATTCAGAAGGGTTTCAAACCAATGATTCCACCCACCTTAGTAAATGAATTCGTGCTTTTTGGCAGCGGATACTTCAAGGGAAAAACTTATAATCCTGATACCGATGAAATTTATAAAATTGATAATAACGAGAAAGAGGCGAATGGCGCGGTGAAAAAAGAAAATAAATTTTTAGTGGGAACTGCAGAGCCTTCGCTCCTTGCATATTATGCAGATGATATTCTTAAAGAAAAGGATCTCCCGTTAAAAATATGCGGATTTTCTCAGTGTTATCGGAGTGAGATAGGAAGTTATGGCAAAGACACTAAGGGCATATATCGCGTTCACGAATTTATGAAAGTAGAATTGGTGTGCATTACGAAAGCAGATGTGGATACTGCAGATAGTCTGCATGAGGAGCTTATAGCATTTTCACGCGAATTGCATGAAGATTTAGGGCTCCCATACCGGCAACTGCGTATTTGCTCAGGAGACCTCTCTGCGGGCAAGTACAAACAGTTTGACACAGAAGCATGGATTCCAAGCCGTCAAGCGTATGGAGAGACAGGCTCTGCGTCTAATTTTCTCGATTGGCAATCACGAAGACTTAATGTGCGGTACCGAACGGACGATGGCGATATAAAATATGTATATATGCTCAATGATACCGCACTACCTTCACCGAGAATCCTTATCTCAATTCTTGAAAATTATCAGCAGGCTGACGGCAGCATTAAGGTCCCGGAAGCGCTTTTGCCTTACATGAATGGCATACATACGATACACCGGGGGAGTGTTTAAGCCTTCTCTCAAATACTATTTATAAATGAGACTAATATTATCCGACGCTTAACTGCTTGTCTTAAGCAAAATGTTTTTGGGTTTATTCCATCATGCCAATCATTTGCCTGCACGACGCAAAAAAAAAGATTATTACGAACATGCGTATAAAAATCCGCACCGTGCAGATCCCAAAAGAGGAATTGACACCAGACTAATTTTTTTATTGTGCGGGGTTTCAATCCTCGTGAGTATATGTTATTGGCTATTTTTCTCCGGAGCTTTCCGCGTAACCATCATTGATATTTTAAACGCGCAGAGTATTGACCCGCACAATATTGAAGCATTGGTAAGGCTTGAGCTAGGCAAAAAAAAATTATTTACGATTCCCTACGGCGCAAGCCTTTTTTTTATTGATTCGCAGCGTATTGAACAAGCGATATTGAACGAATTTCCTGTTAAAAAGGTTGAAGTCAAACCCTCATTGCCGCATCGTCTCATTATTGATTTGGAAGAACGCATCCCGCGTTATATTGTCAAAACCGCGCAAGGAGGGGAGCCATTAGCCATTGATGACGAGGGGATAGCCCTTGGGCCTGCGGTATTGGGTGAGCAGTGGCCTTCTTGGGTCATTACCGCGCCGGCATTGTTGAGCACCACCACAGGCGCTGCAGCGCTTCCTCGCAGTGCGCTTTCATTCCTGAACGCGCTGGAGGCCTCATCTGCGCATATACGCCAGGGCTACCGCATTCAGGAGGTTGACCTTACTCGCATTCCTTTGCACGATATATCAGTAAAGACATCTGAACAGTGGGTTATCTTAATATCAGATGCCTTTGATACCGATTTGCAGCTTTTAAACGTCGATAGAGCGCTTGTAGAAATGAAGGATGAAAGAAAGGTTATCCAATACATTGATGTGCGCATACCGACGAAGATATTTTACAAGTGACTTAAGATTGCGCAGATAAGTGCTTGGGGCGGATAACATATAATGTCCGACTCTAGATATCTAACGTCCGCATATTCCCCTCTTAACAAAAGAAGGCCCGTGAAGAGGCCTTCTTAATGTTTGACGTATAGCCATTTATTCTGGAAATATACCACCCGTCGAAAAATAAATGGTTATATTACCCATTGAAAAGCTATTTACTACTGTTGACGTCGCCGATCCAGTAATAATACTACCGCCCACTATATCCTCTCCCGCAATTATGCTATTTTGCCCGGTGATAATGCGTTGGCGTGTTATTATTGTCGCATTGGATGTGGCGCGAGGTCTTATGATAATGGATGATCTGCTTCTTACGTTGCAGATATATGTTGGATCATCTGCTACGTTATCAGTGATATTGCACGTTGCTACTGCTAAGACAGGTGATGCAAATAATAGGGAGATGCCGATGCCGCTAATAATACCAAAGAAAAGTTTTTTCATATGGTTGGTCTGCGCCTTTTTATTTTTATAATTTGTTTTCGACCTTTCTCCCCTCCCCTCGTTATTATCAATAGAATAAATCATCTGATCTGTAACAAAAATAAATACAGAAATCTATTACGGAATATAATCCAGCGGGTTAACAGGTATTCCCTGTTGGCGGATTTCAAAATGCAGATGTGGTCCTGTAGTGAGTCTCCCTGCGCCGGGGGTGCCCGGAGTGCCACCTGACAAGCCTATTACCTGCCCTTGCGTGACAAATTCATCACTGCGCACATAAATTTTCGATAAATGGCCGTACACCGTCGCATACCCGTCATTATGGATTAGCATTATGTAGGAGTAGCCCATGCCCGCGTCTTTTGCAATGCCCACATAACCGCTGGCTGCGGCGTGCACGGATGTTTTGTAGGCCGCCTTAATATCAATGGCGGGATGTTCAAAAATATAGCGATAAGGGTAGTCAGGGTCATGGAAATATGCGGTAATCACATTAGGCGGAACCGGCCACGCAAAAATAGTATTGCCAAGCGCTTGCAATTTTTTCAAACGTTCGCCTTTCTGCATCTCTGCGCGCAGTTTTTTTTCTATAGTGCTCACCTCTGACTCGATCGCGTTTTGTTCGCGTTTTGCGCTTTCCAGCAAGGACGTATATTTTGTCTCAGAACGGCGGGTATCGACAAGCAACTGAGCTTTTACAGAACGCTGCGATCCCAGCTGGAGCTGCTGTTCATCAAGCTGTGATTTTAACTGCACGAGTTGCTCTTGTTTTGCCGTTAATTCTGCATGTTTCAATTCCGCTTCTTTTTTCACGCGGTCATATTCATTGACTGTAGCGGCAATGGAGGACTGCAGTTGCTCAATGTTTTTTATATCATGGTAGTATTCGGAAAGATTGTCATGTGTCAGGAGCGCAAACATCTCCTGCATCCCCTCTCGCTGCTTGAGATAACGGAGGTTCGCCGCAAGCTCAGCGCGTTTCAAGAGGAGTGATCGCTCATATTGGGCAATTAATTCCTGCGTTTGCTCAATTTCCATTTGCGTCTCGCCGATTTCCTCTTCGGTAAGTTTTATGGAAAGTTCGAGCCGCTGTACCTGGTCATTGATAATAGCAATTTGATTTGACAGGGAGGCAGCTTGCGATTGGCGAAGTCGGATACTCTGCGCATACGTGGAAATTTCACGTTTCAGGTGGTCTATGGATTCTTTTTTCTGATCTATGCTCGTTTGCAATGATTGCACATTGCCATATTGCGCATACACATAAATAAGACCCGGCAATAATAAAAATACGGCGATGATTGCGATCGCCAGTATCTGTAATCTATTTTTTTTATTAAAACGATGAGCTGCGCTGTCTCTCATGCCGTTATTGTAGCAAATTTTGCTCATCTTGTAAACCCCGTCATATCAAATTTTAGCCTTTCTTAGACGACATGAGATCTCCAGTTTATGCGTTGAGAGTTTGAAGCGATTCAATTGCGTTTTCAATTCTTTTAATCGTTTCATCCTTACCAAGAATGTTCATTAATTCAAAAGGGCTGGGACTTTGCTCTTTGCCGCTTAAGGCCACGCGAAGCGGCCAAAGAATCTGGCTGTTGGTCCTTTGTGTATCTTTTATCCACGCCTTCAATGTGGTATCAAAGTCAGGAGCTTTAAACATATTTTCCGGCATCGTGTGGAAGTACTCCTTGGTTTCAATTAGGTGGGCTATGGCCGTATCGCGCTGTTCCCCTTTCCCTATGAGCAGTGATGCGTCGTAGAAGGGGCGGTCAAAAAGATATTCAAGATCTTGCCCGATGTCTTTGAGCACAACGAGCCTGGTCTGAAGCAGTGCAGCCACAGATTGCATATAGTCATCGCGAATAATGCGCTTATCGAGGGTAAGCCACTCCCCTTTTTCAAGCGGGGTGATAAGGCCTGATGCGGTTAAATGCGGGATGGCTCTCGAGGCGAGATCTTCAAGGGGCATCAGTTTGATATAGTGCTTATTTATCCAGTTTAATTTTTCATAATTGAATACGGCAGGAGATTTTTGGATGCCTTCGAGGCTGAACAGTGCGAGCATTTCTTCTTTCGTAAAAATCTCTTGCTCGTTTCCCTTACCAGGATTCCAGCCAAGTAAAAGGGTGAAATTTAGAAGCGCATGGGGCAGGTATCCGGCATCCCGCATTGCCAGTACCGAAATTGCGCCATGGCGCTTGCTGAGTTTAGTTCTGTCGGGCGCTAAGATTAAAGGGAGATGGCCGAATTGGGGAATTTCCCAGCCTAATCCTTGGTAGAGCAATATATGTTTTGGTAGCGAGGGCAGCCAATCATCGCCCCGCAATACATGCGTGATGCCCATAAGGTGATCGTCAACGACGTTGGCGAGATGATAAGTGGGGTATTGGTCAGATTTCAGAAGCACTTGATCGTCCACAAGGCGTAAATCAAATGTGACATCACCGTGAATTAAATCATTTACTGTTATCGTTCCTTTCTCTGGTATTTTAAGCCGAATGACGTATGGCGCGTTTGACGCCAACTGCTTTGCAATTTCATCCGATGATAATGCGGCGCAATGTTTGTCATACATGGACGGTTGTTTATTCGCTTCTTGCTCTTTCCTCATTTTTTCCAGCCTTTGAGGTGTGCAAAAACACCGGTATGCAACTCCCTTCTCTAGAAGTATTTCAGCGTACTTACGATACTCCTCTATTCTTTGCGATTGAAAATACGGCCCTCCTTCTCCTTTTTCTGCAATTAAGTCATCCATATTGGAATTTGGGATTTGCCCGATCATACGATCGGGCATCCGGTCGGATGACCGGATGAATTTAGGATTTTTCATTATTGGTCCTTCATCCCAATCAAGCCCTGCCCATGCAAGCCCTTCTAAGATTGATTTTACGCTTTCAGGTTTGTAGCGCGTTTGATCTGTATCTTCAATGCGGACAATAAATTTGCCCTTGCGCTGCCGCGCGAAGAGCCAATTAAATAGCGCCACGCGGAGCGTGCCAATGTGCATGTCTCCTGTAGGCGATGGGGCAACTCTTACACAAATTTGATTAATATTCATACTAATAGGCCATTTTGCGCATTTAAATGCGCTGTAACGAACTTATCCTATCATTTACGTGATTTTGTCGCAATGAGAAACATGAAGCGCACTGTAGCGTTTATTATACGAAAGATGCGCCACGGCTGGAGTATAAGCCGCCAAAGCCATTCCAAGCCCATAGCGCGTATAAAATTCGGCGCGCGGGCCACATTGCCCGCGAGAAAATCAAAAGCGCCGCCCACGCCCATGGCAATTTTTACGGAAGGCATGCGAGACAAGTGTTCGGCTATCCAGAGCTCTTGCTTCGGCTGTCCTAACGCCACAAATAATATCTGCGTTTTAAAAAGTCGAATACGTTTTATTACTTCCTCAATATTTTGTTCCTTGTTCCTTGTTCCTTGTTCTTTTTCAGGAATTCCCTCATCGCCATGGATATATAATCCCGGAAATTGCTGGCGCAAGCGGTGTGCGGCCCTTTCTGCAGTATCCCCTCTTCCGCCAAAAAGATATACATTCCAACCATGCGTTGCGGCAAGCGAACACAAATACTGAACGCATTCAACGCCAGTAAGCCTTACGGGCGGAGGCAGTTTTAATAGTTTTGCAGCCAGTTGTATTCCAAATCCGTCAGTAAGGGCAAGCGATGCGTGTTGCAGGGCATGAGCAAATGACGGATCGTGCTGCGCGCGAACCACTGCTTCGGGATTGATAGATACCAAATGATGTTGTGTATTGCCTTGAATAAAAGTAAACGCAAATTGCCCAAGCTCTACTTTAGTTGTTGCATCTACGCGGATATTTAAGATTTCCATATGTCGTAAGTATACAATGGAATTGGTATTCGCATAATAGTGAGCATTTTAGTGGGTTATAAAGGAAAGGTAAGTGTTCACTGATGTCGTCATTCTGAACGAAGTCCCGATGGAATCGGAACGAAGTGAAGAATCTCCCACGGATGTGGGCCGGCATACGCCGGGGATCCTTCCCCCGCATTTGCGGGGTCAGGATGACAGAGGGGGGTCCTGTGAACATATACTTTAAAGGGGAGTATTTTCCAGTCAAGGAATGAGCCCCAAATCAATAGTCACCAGGGACTGTGATTTTCAATAGCGCGTTAAAAGTTTTTTCTCAATTTCTCAAATAAGGCGGCCTTTGCTTTTTTCATCTCCTCG